>JAIESS010000010.1 GCA_019745755.1 Alphaproteobacteria bacterium | reverse complement strand
GGGCCCGCTATAAAATGAAAAAAGGTGATTCATGAATATTATACAGATGCTTGAAAAAGAGCAAATGACTAAACTCACAGAAAATAAAGCTGTTCCCATGTTCCGCCCCGGTGATACCGTGCGCGTTCATGTGCGCGTTGTTGAAGGTGAGCGTGTCCGTACACAGCCTTATGAAGGTGTTGTGATTGGTCGCAAAAACCGTGGACTTAACTCCACATTTCGCGTGCGTAAATTATCCTACGGTGAAGGCGTTGAACGTGTGTTTCCACTCGTTTCCCCTAACATTCGCGTCGAACTCGTGCGCAAGGGTGTTGTTCGTCGTGCAAAGCTTTATTATCTTCGTGGCCGTACCGGTAAGAGTGCGCGTATCGTCGAAAGCAACCGCGTGTACAAAGACTAGTTTTTCTGTGAACGCCCCTCTTTGTGGAGGAGCGTAACTCTCCATTTTTGGAACCCGTATTCATATGAGTGCGGGTTTTTTTATATCTTCCTATGAATCTTGAGCACTTAAACAAGATACAGCTTGCATAAAATACTCATAAATATTATACAAATTACGTGATAATCAATGAGAGTTCATAGTAGTGAGAAAATATCTTTATAAATTACCTCTTTTAACGGCATGTTTAGCAACAACGGCGTCCCTTATGGCAATGGAGCCGTCACCACAGGGTGCTGCAGCTCTGAGTAACGCACATGCAGCTCTACACCCTCAAGTAGCGTTGTCTCCTGAACAAGAAGCACAGAAAAAATTAGATCAAGAAACGTTTCAGGAGATTCAGGGGTATATCGAAGATAATGAAGAGTGTGAGCTGAATGGTTATGACATTAGAAAGGTGACCAACGGTGTACTAGAGCTTATCTGTAGCACATATCCAGATCTCAAGGTGCTTGATCTGCCAGGCTGTATATATATCACGGATCTTTCACCGATCACAAAATTAAAAAACCTAGAATATCTTTTCTTATGGAACTCTTGTGCAGGGGATCTCTCCCCCTTGAGAAGCTTAAAAAAATTAAAATCCCTTGTCTTAAGTGAAACGCGTGCCAAGGATCTTTCACCTCTGAGTGAGTTAAAAAACTTAACGTCTCTTAGTTTGAATGATATGCGCTATCCAGGCGATTTTTCTCCCTTGAAAGAGTTAACAAATTTAACCCAGCTTTTTTTATATCACGCATACTTATCGAGTTTATCGAAAGAAGATACCATAGCACTTAGTAAGATTTTAACACAATGTTGTATTTACCGTTTTAAAGACAACGGGTATTTCTGGGTGGGACGGCACTACACCTGATGTATTGAGGTAACCTGACATAAAAATAGCCTTCTTCCCTACCCGCACCTTTTAACAAAGACTGCGGGTTTTTTTATGGAAAACGCAAACAATATTAAAAGGCAACCAAAGATTTTTTCTGATCAGATGCAGTATAATGAGTTCAAGATCCCTCTAAAACGAATACTACATCAAAAGCACCATCTTTTTCATAAAATATAATGCCTGTATTAGGTGAAAATTCTCTAAAAATTATGGACAATTCTGATTTCGTGAAAATAAATATACTTTACCCTTCTCTCTTGCTCTACGCCTAAGATAAAACTATACATAATCAAACAGATGCTATCGCAAAAAGAATCTATGCGTATAAATGATGAAGGCTATCTCATTCAACAGCGGGCGTTTTCAGAGAACAAACTTCTGCTCAGTTTTTTTACAAAAGAATATGGCCGTGTGAATGGTATGGCACGAATTTCACGAAAAAATCCCGTTGATCTTTTATACCTGTGCCAGATACGTTGGTCAGCTAAACTTGATCACCAACTTGGCTTTATTGAGCATAACCTTATGCGCGCACCCCCTCCATCGCTTATGAATGACTATACAAAACTTCTTGCTGTTCAAAGTATCTCAGCGCTTCTTTCAACACTTCTCGTGGAACACCATCCCTATCCAACACTTTTTGAGACGGTTACAACTGTTTACGAGGCCCTTCACGGAGACAGATGGCTTTATGCTTATATGCAGTTTGAAAAAACTCTCTTAGAACAACTTGGCTTTGGACTTGATCTAACACAATGCGCATCAACGGGAGCGAGGGATAATCTTATTTATATTTCCCCTAAATCAGGACGTGCTGTTTGCAGTAAGGCAGGAGAACCTTACAAAGATAAGCTTTTTCCACTACCGCGTTTTTTTAAGGATCCATTGGCCACAGATGCCCCTGAAGCACTTCATATCCTCAGGTATTTTTTAACAAAAAATTTTTTTGAGAATAAACCGCTTCTCGTTCGTCAGACTTTGTGTGATAGAATCAATGAGAAATTAAATGACATACATTACGCCTAAGCCTTTAAACTTGCCATTTTCGCATGGAAGTGTTTTAACTATAAATAAATAGTTGTATTGAATTTGTTTATGCATAATCCCCCTCGACATATTGCTATTGTAATGGACGGTAATGGACGCTGGGCCAAAAAAAATGGCGTACGCACTATTGAAGGACACCGAAAAGGGGGGCGCGTTGCTGAAGATATTGCTATGGTCGCCAAAGAAATGGGCATTGCGTATCTAACGCTTTATACGTTTTCATCGGAAAATTGGAAGCGCTCCCCCCTTTGGATTGCTGAGCTTTTAGATGAATTTACCCATTATCTAGAACATAAAACAGCTATTTTTGTGCAAGAGCATATTCGCGCCAACTTCATTGGAGATCGAACACGTTTTCCAAGAAAAATTCAAACACTCATGACACAGCTTGAGGATCAAACAAAAATGTTTGAGGGGCTGTGTGTTAATTTTGCTCTAGGATACGGTGCACGCCAAGAAATAACTGATGCCATGCGCCGTATGGCTGGCGATGTTCAAAAGGGCCTTTTGAAACCAAATGCTATTGATGAAAATACTGTGTCTTCTTATCTGTATACAAAAGATATGCCTGATCCAGACCTTTTTATACGTACAAGTGGAGAGATGCGGGTGAGTAATTATTTGCTCTGGCAGATTGCTTATGCTGAATTATTTTTCACACAAACACTTTGGCCTGATTTTACAAAAGAGGAATTTTGTACCATTATTAACAATTTCACACAACGCGAACGTTGCTATGGTCAAGATCGTCATGCGGCTTGAAAGTAATCTTGCCAAGCGCGTTATAACGGCATGTCTATTGATGCCACTCACCATAGGCATTTTATTTTATGCGCCGCTCATGATCAAACAATATATTGTTTTATTCATTTTTGGTGGCCTCACCTATGAATGGTCACGATTTACCCCGGTACACTTTGCATTCTTGGGAGGCATAACCCTTCTTATCGGTGTGTTTCTTCTCTATACTATGAAGAGCAATGCTTTTAATGACATCTTGATTATTGGTTTTGTCACTCTCCCCTTTCTTCTTATCTATGGTTATAAAGACAAGTTATTTGCTATAGGGCAGGTTTATATTCTCGCTGCCATGCTTATTCTGTGCGCCTATCTCACAGAGCCTATATTTCTTTTATGGATGCTAATCCTCATCTGGCTTAATGACTCCTTTGCTTATTTTAGCGGACGTTTCTTTGGCGGACCGAAACTTTGTCCAAGTATTAGCCCTAAAAAAACATGCTCGGGATTTATAGGAGGTGTTTTTATAGGAACTCTTGCGTCAGGAACACTTGCGTCACATCTTGATCTCATACCATCCCCTTATATAATGAGCTTTGTGCTATCTATTGTTGGGCACGGTGGGGATCTTCTCGAGTCTGCCACTAAACGCCATTATAATATAAAGGATTCGAGTCAGATTTTGCCAGGTCATGGAGGGCTTTTGGATCGCCTCGATAGTTTTTTGGCGATATTAATTATATTTCAAATCATCCAAATGGCCAGATATTACATGAATTAAAAAAGAGAGCGGCTTAACGCTCCCCCTTTTGTCATGAAATAACATAAAATATTATTTTTTAGATTTTTTTGCTTTCTTAGGCTTATTGGCCTTATCTTTCTTAGGCTTATTGGCCTTATCTTTCTTAGGCTTATTGGCCTTATCTTTTTTAACTTTACCTTCTTTAGGCACTTTATTGGCCTTATCTTTTTTAACTTTACCTTCTTTAGGCACTTTATTGGCCTTATCTTTTTTAACTTTACCTTCTTT
>JAIESS010000168.1 GCA_019745755.1 Alphaproteobacteria bacterium | reverse complement strand
CAAACAACATAATATCCAACAAAACAGGCAAGCACAAACACTGTCAACCCAACAACCCATGGATCAAGGACGCCATGAGGTTGGACCGTTGTTTGAACGTGTGCGATGCTTTCTTGAAGGTCACTGCTTTGCTGAACAAGAGCTTTTGCTGATTCTGTCAGCTGATTCATTTTTTCAAAAATGGCCTGCATAATTAATGCCCCTTTAAATTATGTATATTATTATTCACTTTTTTCATCTCCACTATTTTCACCTTGGGTCAATCGCCTTTATTGCTTTGCTCCCCAATATCTTCATTCCAAAGATGGGGGTTTTTTTGAATGAATGTGCTCATCATTCGCACTGTTTTTTCATCCTGCAGAACAATGAGATCAACACCACGCTCTTTAAGAAGTTTTTCATTGCCCATAAAATTTTGATTTTCCCCAATAACAACACGAGGAATTTTATAAAGAAGCGTGGTTCCTGTACACATATCACAAGGGGATAATGTTGTATAAAGTGTGCAGCGACTATACGTGTTGGCGGATTGCCTTCCTGCATTCTCAAAACAATCCGTTTCACCATGCTTAATGACACTATTTTCTTGAACGCGCTTATTATGACCACGCCCAATAATATTGCCATCACACACAAGTACAGCACCAATAGGAATACCTCCTTCGGCAAGTCCTTTTTCCGCTTCTTTAAGGGCTTCTTGATAAAAAAAGCTATCCTCTTTTGTTGGCGCCACAGGTATGTGTGTATCAACTGTTTTCATATTATGCCCCTATAACATTTTGAACCTAGCGCTAAGATGCATCTGTTGCACGTTTTTCTCTAAAATGCTCATGAACAATAGCCCCCTCGTGGGTCAAGCAGGATGCCTTCACAATGTCATCGTCACGATTGATTTTTCCATCCTTCATAAGATTCGTTATAAAATGCACAATATTCCGACTAAATAACTGGCTCGCATTATAGGAAATATCACTAAGAATATTCAAAGGGCCATGAATTTTTACGCCGTTCTGTGTGATGGTTTTTCCATGCTGTGTCTTCGAACAATTGCCGCCAGTTTCAGAGGCAAGATCAATAATCATGGAACCATGTTTCATCAGAGACAAGAGCTCGTCATCAATCAGTATGGGCGCTTTTTTCATGGGAATTTGCGCTGTTGTAATCACAAGATCCTGTGTTTTCAGAATGTTGGCAAGGGCCGCGCGTTGGGCCAATTTATAGGCATCACTCATTTCCTTGGCGTACCCGCCTGCAGCGTCACCGGATTCTTCGGCCTCCACAGAAATAAACGTTGCCCCAAGACTTTCCACTTGTTCTTTTGTGGCTGCACGCACATCAAAGGCTGAGACAATGGCGCCAAGGCGTTTTGCTGTAGCAATGGCTTGAAGCCCTGCAACCCCAACACCAAGGACAAGGACGCGAGTCGGCGCAATGGTGCCCGCCGGCGTCATCATCATGGGAAACGCCTGGTTAAGTGCGTATGCCCCTTCAATCACAGCACGATACCCTGCTAAATTACTTTGAGAAGACAGCACATCCATGCTCTGAGCACGGGTAATACGCGGAATGAATTCCAGACCAAACGTTGTAACTTTCTGGCTTGCGAGCTCTTTTAGCTCTGCTGGAAAAAGATGCGGCTTTATCATGGCAATAAGAGTGCTATGGGGCGGCAAGTACGCAATATCTTGGCTTGATAACGGCTGTACACGTACTGATAAGGCAGCATTTTCAAAGAGTGACTCTTGATCGTTATGAATCTCTGCACCAGCTTCTTTATACGCTTCATCCAAAAAACCAGAAAGCTCCCCCGCACCCTTTTGAACATGGATTTTATAGCCGAGGGCCGCAAGTTTTTTGACTCCCTCTGGGGTTAATGCAACACGGCGTTCACCTTCCATTTGCTCCTTTGCAACAGCAATCTTCACAATATCATCCCTTTTTTCATCAAATTTTCCCTAACGTATCATGATTTATAACCGTTGACGAGGGTGAAGATAATAAGCAAACACATAAATGACCATAGTCTCAACCCACAATAATTTGACAATTCAACCATGGCCCCCTATATAATAGATGCGAACCTGAATATGATACGGACACTCAAAAGTGACACAACTTGGAGACCACAATCTCACACGGTAAGACGGCGCACATTTCATAGACTGAGTGTGTGCCTGATCCTTCAACTGTTATGTTCGAAGCGAAGATTTTCAAGAAAAAATTCTTTCGAATACATGTTTTAAGATCGGTACATTTTGCCCTGATCATGTTATTTCATGAGGAACCTTAAAGGGCATTTCCCATTATTTTATAAAGTTGAGACCTAACATGATTGTTTTAAACAATGTCCAAAAAACCTTTGGTGAGCGTGCCCTTTTAAAAAACGCATCCTTTCACTGTCCTGAAGGTGCAAAAATCGCCCTTATTGGCAATAATGGCGCAGGCAAGACGACGCTGCTCAATATCTTGTGCGGATTTGATAAAAATTTTGAGGGATCAATTACCAGGCCACGCGAGCTGCGCCTTGGTTATTTACCACAAAATGCAAATCCAAACCCAGCGCTCACTATTTTGCTGGAGGCGCTTTCAGGGGCAAAGGAAGTCAATACTATTCGCGATGAGCGTGATGCTTTGCTTGAGCAAATGGCAATGGAATTTTCCCAAGAGATTTATGACCGTTATGAATTTTTAGAGCAACGTTTTAGTGCCCTTAATGGGTACCGCCTGGAGGAAGATGCAAGGGATTTATTGCGCGGCCTTGGTTTTAAGGAAGAGGATTTTGATCGCTCCGTGGCGCACCTCTCCGGTGGTTGGCGTATGCGTGTGGAGCTTGCGAAAATGCTCCTCGATCAACCCAATTTCTTGATCTTGGACGAGCCAACGAACCACTTGGATTTGCCCAGTATTGAATGGTTTGAGGGGTATCTCCAAAAATTCAAGGGGACCATCTTGTTTGTTTCCCACGACAAGGATCTCCTCAATCGTCTTTCCACACACATTTTACATTTGCGCAAGGGAGATTTAACGGATTATAAGGGGAACTTTGATGCATTCTTGGAGGCTTTTGAGCTGAAACAAGCCCAAAGTGCCCACGGCGCAAAACATATTAAGCAACAAACGGATCATATTCAGCAGTTTGTGGATCGTTTTCGCTTTAAACCCAGCAAGGCGCGCCAGGTGCAATCCCGTCTTAAAATGTTATCCCGTCTCAAATCCCTTGAGGATACCGTGCAAACGGAAACCATGGCAGATACCATGGGGCTGAGCCTGGATACACCAACGCCATCAGGTAAAGAAGTGCTCAAAGTAAAAAGTCTTACCATTGGTTATGACAAACCCCTTGTGAAAAACATGAATTTCTCCGTGTATAAGGGGCAAAAGGTGGCGATTTTGGGGGCCAATGGCCTTGGGAAGTCCACACTTCTGCGCACATTTTTAGGCCAACAAGCCCCCTTGGATGGCACAGCGAATTTTGGTCATAATGTGGGCATTGGTTACTTTGCACAAGAACACTTAGAGGGCCTGGATGAAAAACAAAACGTCCTTGAGAATGTGCTACGTTCATCCCCTACTATGAGAGAAGTCGAAGCACGCAAGCTGCTTGCCTCTCTTGGTCTTGTGCGGGACGATGTCTTTAAAACAATAAAAATCCTATCCGGAGGGGAGAAAAGTCGTACGGCTCTTGCCTGTATGCTGGCAAAAAAACCAAATACTTTGTTTTTGGACGAGCCCACAAACCATTTGGATTTATCCGCCATCGAAATCTTGGCCCAGGCATTATCCGATTTTGAGGGAACCGTTGTCTTCATCAGCCACAACCGTAGCTTCATTCAAGCCGTTGCCACCCATGTGATTTATCTCAAAGAACGCGGCCCTGTGACCATTGAAGTGGTGGAGGAAGCTTAAAAGGTGTAAAGGCCACTTTATGAAAATAAGCCTGATTATTCGTGATGCGCATGTGCCCCTACATTCCACCCAAATATGCCAACGATTCACCAAGCCGCCCAACTGTGACAGCGGTTAACGAGCCCTCCCAATTGTTACAAAAGTTAAAACCGTTAATTTTAACAGGTCCCACCATACCCCCCCTTCGGTGGGACCTCAGGGT
>JAIESS010000001.1 GCA_019745755.1 Alphaproteobacteria bacterium | reverse complement strand
GCATGACGCGTATTCATGCCCACACCTATACCCAAAACCGTGTAATCATCGCGATTATCCATAACATCAATGAGAATACCCGCAACTTTCTTTCCATAAAACAAAATATCGTTGGGCCATTTGAGTGATAAAGAAGCTATTCCTTTACTTTTTTGACGCCTTCCCTCGTCATTTATCTTTTTGTAATGCACAAGTGTTTCATGAACACTAAGGGCTGCAACAAAGGACATATGCGACACCATGCGCTTTGGGCATGTTACAACATATGTTACAAAAAGATTACCACGCATTGAAATCCAAGTATGCCCCCGCCGTCCTCTTCCTTGTGTTTGCTCATCGGCAACAATGGCAAAAGGTGGTGAGCCCCCTTGTTTGTAATACCCCATGGCGGCATCCATGGTGCTTGTCACAGCGTCAAAATGAACAATCTCAAAAGACATCCATATACTCTTTATAATGTATCATGCACGCTCACCCATAAAATAGTGTTGCTGCAGCAAGTCCAGCCCAGTTCAGTAAGAATTTAGGCATAAATACGAGAAGTGCCAAAATGCTGATGGAGATGACAACAACAAGATAGTTCATGCCCATGCTCGCCGAAAAAGACGTTATTACAGATGTATTCTGTGCGGCATCAAAGAACATCATTTTAATAATATTGAGATAATAATACGCCCCCACAACAGTTGTTAAAACCATTACAAGAGCTAAAATATAATACTCTGATCCAATCACAGCTTGGAGCAAAAAAAGCTTTCCAAGAAACCCTGGAAAAGGGGGCAATCCTGACATTGTCAATAGGAGAATGCCAAGAGCAATGGCAATAAATGGCCGCTCAATCGCAAGCCCTTTTACATCTGCAAGTGTTTGAATTGCAGAACCGTTGCGTAATAAAATCATCACACAGGTCAAAAAACCAATCATAGCAATAATGTAGAGAACCGTATAAAAAAGACTTGCCTTAAGCCCCATTTGATTAGCCATACACACGCCTGTGAGAGAAAATCCAATACTGCTGATGGAAGCATAAGCCAAAAAGCGCCTCATATCCGATTGCATCACAGCTGCCACTGCACCAAAAATCATGGACACAATGGATAAGGTGAGAACTATGGGCTGCCACGCCGTCAACGTATTATAAAGGGGGCCGCATAAAAGCCTCATAATAAAACCAAGGGCTGCGATCTTGGGCGCTGTTGACAGCAAGACAAGGAGAGGATACGGTGTCCCCTGATATACATCCGGTGTCCACATATGAAAAGGAACAGCAGAGACTTTAAAAGCAAAACCACAGATAAGAAATGCAATACCAATACTAAGCCCAAGATTCAATGCCGTCGATGATTCTAAAATATCTTCGAGCATGAAAAAATTAGCCGTTCCTGCATAACCATAGATAAAACTAATACCAAATAAAATAAAAGCACTGGCCACAGCCCCAAGCATAAAATACTTAATCACAGCTTCAGAGACATTTTTTTCCTCATGGAATAGTCCAATCATGACATAGAGGGAAAGGCTTTGTATCTCAAGACCCATGTACATGGGTAAAAAGTCATTGGCAGAGATAAGAATAAACATACCAAGAACAGTGCAAAGAAGAAGGACACCAAATTCGTAGTGTTTAACCTTAAAAAAAGATAAATGAGACTGCAGATTAAGCTGCACAAAAAATGCAACAACAACGATAATACATTTTACAAAGAGACTGAAACTATCATTAAAAAAATGACCATTAAATGTGATTTCGCGCATGCTCGGCACAAAAAAGAGCGATACTGCCACAGCAAAAAGAACACACAAAATGAGCCTGAAAAACCATGTCTTTTCTTTTTGCTTAGAAAAAGCACCAAAGAGAGTCATTCCTAGAATCGCAAAGACAAGAATGACCTCAGGAAGAGCCGGCATAAAGTAACTCAGTGTGTTCATTCTTTTTTACCACCTAATTTACGTGAATTCATTAAAGTATCCATCAATGTGTGTTTAATCACAGTGCGCTTTTGGATTGTATCCATCAGCTTTTGTGCATAAGGGGTTAAAATAGATGTTACTGGCTTGGGGTAAAGCCCCATGATAAAAACAGGGATAATAAGAGCTCCAAGAACAATTATTTCTGACGTCCGTAAATCCACCATGTGCTTAATATCAAGATATACTGTGTTCAGTTTATCATAGACAATGCGCCGATACAGCCACAAGGCGTAAGCAGCACTTAAAACAATACCCACAACAGTGAACGCTGCAAGGGTGGGAGATACTTTAAAAATAGCAAAGGTTACAAGAAATTCACCAATGAAACCACTTGTTCCCGGAAGACCGATGGATGCCAGTGTAAACAACATAAAAAGAATAGCATAACGCGGCATTTTTGTAACAAGGCCACCGTAATGAGCAATCTCACGAGTATGAAAACGCTCATACACAACGCCTACACAAAAGAAAAGGGCTGCGGATACAAGGCCGTGACTTAGCATTTGGACAATGGATCCCACAATTCCAAAAACACTCACGGTAAAAATTCCAAGGGTCACGAATCCCATATGCGCAATAGACGAATAGGCCACAAGCTTTTTCATATCCTTTTGGACAAGAGCAACAAGAGACGTATAAATAATTGCAATAATGCTTAATGTATAAACAAGAGGAGCAAAATAATGGGATGCATCGGGCAATAAGGGAAGAAGCAAACGCAGCATACCATAACCTCCAAGCTTTAAAAGGATCCCCGCAAGAATCATGGATCCTCCTGTGGGGGCCTCCACATGAGCATCAGGAAGCCATGTATGAACAGGCCACATAGGAATCTTTACCGCAAAAGCCCCAAAAAGACAGAGCCACAACAGGCACTGGGCCTCAAAGGAAAAAGAGGTATTATTAAGTGTTAGCATATTTGTTGTCCCTGCCTCGTAATACATCACAACAAAAGCTACAAGCATGAGAACAGAACCTATGAGCGTAAAAAGAAAAAATTTAAAGGTCGCGTAAATACGACGCACGCCACCCCAAATACCAATAATAAGGAACATGGGAATAAGAACAGCCTCAAAAAAGAAATAAAACAGAACAAGATCAAGGGAACAAAAAACCCCTATGAGAAAAGACTCAAGGAGTAAAAAGCAACTATAATATTCGCGAAGACGTCCCACCTGAAACGGATGAACAAAAATAAGCAAGGTTAAAAAAGACGTAAGCACAATAAAAAAAAGTGATAAGCCGTCCACACCTAAATGATAGGAACAATTCAAAGACGCTAACCATGGGTATATTTCGACGTACTGCGGACCTGTGACAAAAGGATCAAAATGATACCATAGAAAAAGGCTTAAAAAGAGGTGAATCCCTGATGTTAAAAGCGCTACACGCGGTGTGTTACGGGGACTTTGAGCGTCACCAATAAAGGCAATCGTAAGCGCACCAAGAAGTGGTAAAAGAATCAAAAATGATAAAATTGGCACATTCATGAAAAAGCCCATCCCTTCGCAATCACGTAACCAATAACTCCCATAAGCCCCACCATCATAGCAAAGGCATAATGATAAACGTATCCTGTTTGCACCTGTCGAAGAATCAAAGACATTCGCGTCACCACAGCTGCCAGACCATCAGGTCCAAAACGATCAATTCCATGCACATCACCCTTCTGCCAGAAGATATTCCCCAAAAGCATAGCGCCTTGTACAAAAAGTTTATGATAGATTTTATCAAAAAACCATTTATTCAAAAGAAAAATATAAAGATATTTAAAATGCCGCGTCAGGTTAAAGGCAAGATGGGGTTTTTGAAAGAAGAAAAAGTATGCCACAGCCACGCCAAAAAGGGAGACAACAATAGGTGCTTGAAGCACCCAACTTGGTACATGGGCATGGGTATGCATAAAGAAATGATCGGTCATAAACCCAAGAAATGTTGCACCGATGGCAAGAAAAAGAAGAGGAAACCGCATAATCCAAGGGGATTCATGAACGTGGGCCATCACTTTTTCATCCGCCCGAGGCACGCCATGAAAAGCCTTAATAAGAAGG
>JAIESS010000059.1 GCA_019745755.1 Alphaproteobacteria bacterium | reverse complement strand
CCCTCTACTGCAGATAAAACGCGATTAAAATCGTGAGGTGTTGGATTATCTGATTTGGGTGACGGCAAATTAAGCGCCTTCGTAAATATTTTAAGGTTTTGTACTTTTGTGCCGTCCGGTGCAGGGTGAATACGATACATACAGGGGTAATCACGGTTTTTAAGGGCCTTGGCCACAGCTATATTGGCAAGAACCATCATTTCCTCAATGAGCTGGTTACTTTTGAGTTCAGGACGCACCGTCACATCCTTCACATGGCCCTCCTTATCAAAGAGAATTTGATGCTCGAAGGAATGAATATTGAGACTACCCCGTTCATCCCGGGCTTCCCTTAACAGGGCATAGGCGCTGGCAAGAGGGAGAATGGTTGAATGAAACACGGGTTCGACATTCTTATTGACCTTGCCCATTAATGCCTTTTCCACTTCATCATAGGTGAGGCGGGCTTTAGAGCGCATCAACGCACGCTTGAAATGGGCATGTTTTAGCCTACCATTTTTGGTGATAATCATATCAGCCACAAGGCATGCTCTATCCACATTAGGTTTGAGCGAACATAGATCATTGCTGAGCCCCTCAGGAAGCATGGGCAATACGTAGTCAGGGAAATAGACGGAATTGCCACGATTTTGAGCTTTTTGATCAAGCACATCCCCCTCGCGGACATAATAGGACACGTCCGCAATGGCCACTACAATACGATACCCTCCCTCATTACGCGGATCCTCGTCGGGCGCTGCCCATACAGCGTCATCAAAATCCTTAGCGTCCGCACCATCAATGGTCACAAGGTCAAGATCACGTAGATCATCCCGCATATGTCCTTTTGAATCTTTTAATCCCGGTACCTTGAAGTGTTGGCAAAAGGCTTCCTCTTCAGGGGTAACCGTCTTCCACACGCCTTGGCTAAAAGCGGCTACTTTACTATAGGATTTTGGTGATGTTATCAGGCCAATCTGTTCCCGAATATGAACGATACCGTCTTTTTCCTCAAAAACGACAACCATTTGATCTTGAAGCGGCACATCACACGGCACAGGGACAAAATCGCGTTTGCGGTGAATGGGAAGGATCGTTTTCTCAGAGGCATTAAACACACCAATAAGCATGTTTGTGTCTGGAAGAATACGAATCATCTGGCCATACCACAGCTTTTTACGGTGTGCCGTAAGCTTTACAACAACGGTATTCCCCATGTCGATGGTATCAGGAACATGCTCCATAAAGATCTGCTTGCCCTTATGATCCCCCATGGCGCTCAGGTAGCTATTGCCCGTATCCGTTAAAATCTCAATAATGCGCGCATGGATGAACATACCAATATCAAGGGGACGCGCTCCGCGATCTTTTGAATAGTCTCTTGAAGGCGTTTCTTTTCGGTAGGTTTTTTTATCTGATGATTCTTTGTGTGATTTATTTTTGTAAGATGAGCGGGCTTCTTCATAGGATGCACGATTAAGAAAAGCTGTTGCAGCATCTTCGAGTTCTTTTGCTTTTTTTTGCGCTGTTGTTTCTCCATACGTACCCCTGTTGGATACGCTATCTGACGGTGATTTCTTGTGAGAGCGTTTCTTTGAAAACTTCGTCTTAAAGAATTCAGATTTAGTAAGACCACTTTCTTTTAATTCCTCATTAAGGCCTTTTTTTGACCATGATTTTTTAGGCGTGACTGTTTTTCTCTTAGACGGGTTTGAAGGCGTCATATTTTTATGCTCAGACATGTTGATCCCCTGTTGTATCGATGGCAATTAAGAATACCCCATTGTCATTGCACATGGCGATTACTTCTTCCTTGTCTAAAATTTGTGTTGTGCGAGCACTTATGGCAATACCGGAAAGGCCAGAAGAAACAACCTCAGCAATCGTATTCACTCCGATAGTGGGCAAATCGACCAAAAGGCTTTGATTATTTTTAGAAAGCTTGACGAGAACACCACCGTACCTGCCAGTATCAGGAACAAAAATACTGAACCTGCTATTTGCTATTTTGTGTTGGCGCACCTGCTCCAGCATTGCTGTTGTTCCTGAACTCGTTTCAATGCCAAGAACAAGGCCTTCTCGCACAACAATAGCCTGCCCCACATCAAAAGGACTGAGTGCATTTAAAATAGCTTTCCCCTTCTCAATATCATGCAGGGCTTGTTCTGAGGGTTCTTTTTTCGTTAAGAGCCCAGGTTCGCATACCATGTTCGTCAAAAAGCTATGGGGGCTCACAACCTTAAACCCCTCCCCCTCCATCAATTGAATTAATTTGGATAAAAATCCGTCATCACCGCTCAATGCCGCCATGCCCATACGCGCGATCCATTTCATGCCTTCTCGGTCAAGAGACAGTTCACCGATAGAAGGACGTTTCAGGTTCCCCGCCATGACAATATGGGTCACGTTTTGAGACCTCAAAGTCTTCAAAATCGCCGCTACATGGCCAACTTTGTGCCAATTGATACTTTGGCCCATGTAGGGCTCTTTCTCCGTCATTCCCTCAAACGCAACAATCGTATGATCAACACGATGATCCTTGAAATGCTGAGTGAGTTTGTGAGGAAGGTCACCATTCCCGGCAAAGAGGGCTATTTTTTCATGCATAATAGAAGGCTCGATGGTTGGATTCCCGTGTGCTGTAAGCTACACTTTAACCGTTTATGCGTTCAAATCAAATTCCATAATGATATGAAGCTATCATTTAACGTATGGGTTGTACTTGGTCTTTTTATTTTGTTACATTGGGAGGAGTACGTTAAAAAATTCCCACAAAACATACAACGGTATAATGATTGATATAAAAGACTTACCGAAGATATTACCTCTTCTCCCCGTTCAAGGTGCTATCCTTTTTCCAAAAGGACAGTTGCCCTTGCCTATTGTGTCTCCTAAGCACTTTGCAGCGGTCGCAGAAATATGGCACACCCACCGTATCATTGGCATTGTTCAACCTCAAGCATTAGATATGGATGGATCAACTCAACCTCTCTTTTATACCTCAGGAAGTGCTGGCAAAATCATAGAGATGAGTGAATTTGATGATGGAAAACTCTATGTTATTGTGACGGGTTTGTGCCGCTTTGATATCGTCCAAGATATTGATCCAAAGGCAGAAGTCCGACGCGCGAAGGTTGATTATTCAGCCTACACCATGGATTTGGCAGTTGAGGCTGACTTTTCTCTTGACCGACCAAAGCTTTTAAAGGAACTCAGCACTTATTTCAAGCGTCTGAATATTGACGCAAATTGGGATGAAATTCAAAAAATTCCAAGCGAGAAACTCGTTACAGCTCTTGCCATGGCATGCCCTTTTTCAGTAGGTGAACGTCAAGCCCTTCTCCAATGCTCAACTATGACAGAGCAGTCAAAGCTTATTACATCCCTTATTGAGATGGCTAATAAAGAACCCAACATATTCAATATTACTTGCCACTAGGAGGACTCCGTGCTACCCCATCATTTGCTTGATCTCCTCGTATGTCCCGCCACAAAACAACCTTTGGTCTATGATAAAGAAGCAAGCGAACTTATTTCAGAAAAAGCAGGCCTCGCTTATCCTATCCACAATAATATCCCTATTCTCCTTATTGAAGAAGCCCGCATTATCGACACTGAAAAAGCAAAAATCTTTCGCAATACGTGAGGCTACCCCCTATCATTCCCCAAACTTCTAGCTCTTGCTCTCTATTTTTGCTATGACTGAAGTACATTTCACTATGCATAGACAAATAATGACAAACGATTTGCAGCACGACTTCTTTAATGCACTCACCTCCATCACAAGTTTGCAAGCGTTAGATGATCTGCGGGTACACTATTTTGGCAAACAGGGGGCCATTACGGAAGCTCTCAAATCTCTTGGGAAAATGAGCCCAGATGAACGTAAAATCAAAGGTGCAGCCATTAATGTGGTGCGGGATGCATGTCAAACAGCCCTAAGTGCAAAGAAATGTGAGCTTGAGAATGCAGCCATAAATGCCAAGCTTACCGCTGAGAAGATCGATATTACCTTACCATCATTGCCTTCGTTA
>JAIESS010000208.1 GCA_019745755.1 Alphaproteobacteria bacterium | reverse complement strand
AAGGTACAAGACCTTAGACATTATTATTTTTGACATAGAATGTTTGATATAAATGTGTTTGCACAAACAATCTAGCAAAAACCCGCCATAAACTCTAGGATCAAAGCACGAAGAATCTATTCAAAAATAAATTCCATGCCTCATTCTCATCAATCCAAGCTATTAACATCAAAGCAGCAAACCTTTGCTCTCATTACATCAGATCACCCTCTCGCCCTGTCTCTTGGCAAGAATTGGCGCGAACAATATACCTTCTCTCCCCCTGAATCTGCGGATGTTATTATTGTAGCGGGAGGTGACGGTATGCTTTTGAAGACCCTCCGTGATTATCCTTCTAAAAAAATCTACGGCCTTAATTGTGGAAGCGTCGGTTTTCTCATGAATACTTTTCACGGCGAAATGCTTGAGGATACCCTTATGCGAGCCAGTCATGGCAAAGCCATCACACTTCATCCTTTGACCATGGTTGCACAAACATTGGATGGCAAGCAGCTTAAAGCATGCGCTATTAATGAAGTGGCGTTGTTACGACGATCCCCCCAGGGTGCCAAGATTGCCATCCGTGTGGACGGCATTTTACGCATGCAAGAACTTGTATGTGATGGTGTTCTTGTGGCAACCCCAGCGGGAAGTACAGCCTATAATCTTTCAGCCCATGGCCCCATTATTCCGTTGGCAGCTGATCTCCTCGCTCTTACACCTATTTGCCCCTTTCGCCCCAGGCGTTGGCGTGGCGCTCTCCTTCCGGCGACATCTGTCATTGAGTTTGAAGTCATCGAACCCCACCACCGAAAAGTGAGTGTTGGCTTTGACGATCAAGACATTGACAATGTGCACTCCGTCAAAGTGTGGCAAGATAATACTCAAAAACTTAGACTCCTTTTTGATCCCGATCACCACCTCGAAGAGCGTATCATTGCTGAGCAGTTTTTTAGTTAGGATGTATTATGGTATGAAACATCCAGTACGTTATTAATAGTTCCTAAGTAGAGCATCACACGCGTTCATGGACATTTTATCCCCACAATGAACTTTAAATAGGGTATACTGAGCCACATTTTAGGCTACGCCAATAGAGAATACTTTGTTACTATTTCCTCTCCTTGCCTTTTTTTTATCCCTTGGACTCTGCCTTTTGGCAAAAGGACGCTTCCTTCTCGCGATGCCCAATGCGCGGTCGGCCCATCATATTCCCGTATCACGTTTTGGCGGCATTGCCATTTGGATGAGTCTTGTCATCGCTAACACTTTAGCTCTTTCTTCTGGAGTAGAGGAAGCTGTGTGGCTTTATGTCATACTTCTATGCGTGAGTATTCTTGGCACTATGGGCGCCCTTGATGACCGAAAGCCCCTGTCTGCCCTTGCGCGCCTTTTTGGACAAGTGCTTTTTTGTGCGGTATCTATTTATGTCCTTGGCCTTGAGTTTCCTTTTACGCCGTTTCATTTTGTGAATCTTTTCATCGGATTTTTTCTTATGCTGGCCTTTATTAATGCAGGAAATTTTAGTGATGGGATCAATGGTCTTTGGTCAGGAACCGTACTTCTTTGGATTGCCTATCTCGGGTATTTTTATGGCTATACACCACTGCTCATTTTTGCAGCAGCGATTATGGGATTTTTTGTACTTAATTTTCCTAAGGGACGCATTTTTTTAGGAGATTGCGGCAGCACCCTTCTTGGGGGCATTGCTCTTCTTTACGGCCTTGATCTCATCACAATGTGCACGGATTGCCATTTTGGCGAAGGAACTTTTCTTGCCAAACTCACGATTGTTTTTGCGCCTTTTATCTTTGTTTTTTCTGATGTTGTTATGACTCTTTTAATCCGTATAGGAAAAGGGCATAGCCCGTTTCAGCCCCATAAAGAACACTTCAAACAACAACTTTTGCACAAGCTTGGTCTTCGTCATGGTGTTGTTACGTTAGTGTATCTTTTCGGAGGTGTGCTCTCCAGCTTTATTGTGGGGTTCGGCGCTATGCATGGAAGGCTGTGGTTGGCTCTCGTATTGTATGTCCCCCTTCAGCTTATTTTCTTTGGGGGTGTCATCCGCCTTGTGACTCTTGCTACTGCCAGACCTTCTGATGGTCGAGGTGTCAAGATCAAAAC
The DNA here is from genome assembly GCA_019745755.1 of Alphaproteobacteria bacterium. Taxonomy (GTDB): domain Bacteria; phylum Pseudomonadota; class Alphaproteobacteria; order Paracaedibacterales; family JAKBAR01; genus JAKBAR01. The sequence goes on along the minus strand of JAIESS010000208.1, from coordinate 1,897 downwards.
CATCGATATTTAAAAAATCGAGAATCTCTAGTGCAGGAAGAGGTCGTGCAAAATAGTATCCTTGGGCAAAGTCTCCCCCAAAGTGTTGGACGAATTGAAGCTCTTCGATCCGCTCTATTCCTTCTGCAATAGTTTTTAATTCCAAATCTTGAGCCAAACCAATAATCGCCTTAACAAGTTTTTGTTTTTTGATGTCTTTATCAATATCCATGACAAAGGATCGATCAATTTTAAGGTAGTCAAAAGGATAAGATGTCAGGTAGCTAAGGGATGAATAACCTGTTCCAAAATCATCAAGGGAGAGTTTGAATCCATTTTTTTTGAGAATATTTAAAATATTGAGAGCATGTTTTGAATGCTCCATAATAATGCTTTCCGTCACTTCAAATTTGATACTTTCGGGGGAAAGTCCTGATTTTTTAAAAATAGTAATGAGTCTATTAATATGGTCATGATTAACAATTTGCTTTACAGACAAATTAATCGCCACACAAGGCGACCACATATGCCCATGGGATTTTGACCATTGTTTGATTTGCGTGCAAATTGTATGAAATAAAAATTCGCTGATCTCACAGATAAGGCCTGTTTCCTCTGCAATGGGTATAAATTGCAAGGGGGGTATAACACCCTTTTGGGGATGCACCCAACGCATCAACGCCTCGAGATCCTTTACGCGACCATCTTTTAAGTTCACGATGGGTTGAAAATAGGGGACAAGTTCCTTTTTTTCAATTGCAGTACGCAAATCCGTTTCGATTTGAAGTGTGCTATAGATAGAATCATATTGATTTTTTTCAAAAAGCTCCGCGCGCGCTTTACCCTTATGTTTGGCCTGATACATGGCTAAATCTGCATTGCGCATAATATTCTCAGGTTCATCATATTTATCAATCAGCACAATGCCGATGCTTCCTGAAATGTAAATTTGCTGACCATAAATAAAATAAGGTTTACTGATTTCATCAATAATACGATTTGCCATGGCGATGATGTGTTGCTCATCGTCCACTTCAGCGAGTAAAATTGTAAACTCATCCCCACCCAGACGACAGATTGTATCCGATGCGCGAATCGTTAGTTCAAGTCTTCGCGCCACACTGATGAGAAGTTGGTCTCCGGCCTCATGACCGAGGCTATCATTGACAATCTTAAAACGGTCTAAATCGAGAAAAAGAAGAGCAGCATTTTTGCGTTGACCGCGCCTAAAAGATTTTACGGTTTGTTTAACACGGTCCGTGAAAAGAGCACGATTAGGTAATCCAGTGAGCTTATCGTGAAAAGCCGCTTTATAAAGAAGATCTTCATTTTTTTTCCGCTGTGAAATATCCGTTTGAGACCCAGCAATGCGCAGTGCCTTTCCGTTGTCATCTCGGGCTGCCATTCCCCGTGTGAGAACCCACATATACTTTCCATCACAACATTTAATTTGGTATTCTACATCGAAACGTTCTGAAAAACCATCGAGGTGTCGGTATAAGGCAGCTGTCACAGATTTTTTATGCTCTGGTGCAATACGATCAAGCCAATCATCAAGGGTCAGAAATTTATCACGGCTTTCAAAACCAATGATTTCTTTCCATCGATCGGAATAAAAACATTTATTTTTATTAATGTCCCAATCCCACAAACCGTCATGAGCGCCAAGAGAAGCCAAAGCATAGCGTGATTCCGTCTCCCGTAATGCCTCTGCTTGTTTTTTTAAATCATTATTCAGTTGCGTTAATTCATCCGACATTACGGTTAATGAATGATGATTATGGTATTGAAGATCTTCTGCCACGGAATACCAACCACTGACATATTCATAAAGTTTATTATAATTCACCGAACCATCAGGGTTCATGCATCGTTTTATCTGACCCTCTAGTATCTTATGACGTTCTTGTACGACTTC
>JAIESS010000164.1 GCA_019745755.1 Alphaproteobacteria bacterium | reverse complement strand
CGAAGGGTGGGATGGTGGGACCTATCAAAATTAACTTTTTGTTAATCTTTGTTAAGATATTATTCATTCTCTTGAAAAAAAGTAAATTGGACATTTTCTATCGCAGTTCTTTTGAAAACACACATTTCATGACCACTGAAAAAAGAGATCATCAAGACCCATATACTCCCCCCAAAGAAATTATCACGTCGATTATAGAAAAACGGACACATTCCTATGGCCGATTGGTGCCCTTTTTTAACGCTTATCCTATACCCTTCAAAAATAACGGAGACACATTATGACCGTCGCTGAAAAAGCAAAAAAACCAGCTGCCAAAAAAAACCCTGTAAAGACCCCTGTGGCAAAAATAGAAAAATCGACAAAAGTGGTGGAAAGCACGACGACGGGCACCATCACACAAGTCATTGGCGCTGTTGTGGATGTGTACTTTCCTGAGACGCTTCCCTCCATTTTAGATGCACTTGTGGTGGAGCGTGAGGAGGGGGAGAATGACCTCATTCTTGAGGTGGCTCAACATCTTGGGGAGAATTTAGTGCGTACCATCGCCATGGACTCCACCAATGGTATTGTGCGCGGTCAAAACGTCATTGCCACGGGCAACCCCATTATGGTCCCCGTCGGCCCCGGGACTCTTGGTCGTATTATGGGGGTGACGGGACGGCCCATTGATGAACGCGGGCCTATTCCTGGGGCCACACTTTTCCCCATTCACCGTCAAGCACCTGCCTTTGTTGAACAAGATACGGAAACAGAAGTTCTTGCTACGGGTATCAAAGTCATTGATCTTATCACGCCTTATCTTAAAGGTGGCAAAATCGGTCTTTTTGGCGGTGCTGGTGTGGGTAAAACCGTCCTTATTATGGAGCTTATTAATAACATTGCAAAGGCCCATGGCGGCTATTCCGTTTTTGCGGGTGTGGGGGAACGTACCCGTGAAGGAAATGATCTGTATCACGAAATGATTGATTCTGGTGTTATTCAACTCAACGAAAAGGATTCCATCGGCTCCAAAGCAGCCCTCGTTTACGGCCAAATGAATGAGCCTCCAGGTGCACGCCTTCGTGTGGGCCTTACAGGCTTAACATTGGCTGAATATTTCCGTGATGAAGAAAATAAGGATGTTCTTTTCTTTATCGATAATATTTTCCGCTTTACCCAAGCAGGATCCGAAGTATCGGCGCTCCTTGGGCGTATTCCTTCCGCTGTGGGTTATCAGCCAACCCTTGCCACGGAAATGGGAGCCCTCCAAGAGCGGATCACTAGCACGACAAAAGGGTCCATCACAAGTGTCCAGGCCATTTATGTGCCCGCTGATGATTTGACGGATCCGGCTCCTGCAACGTCTTTCCTTCACCTTGATGCAACAACGGTTCTTAATCGTAATATCGCAGAAATCGGTATTTACCCCGCTGTGGATCCCTTGGACTCCACCTCGCGCATTCTTGCGCCTGATATTGTGGGGGATGAGCATTACAAGGTCGCACGCCGTGTCCAAGAAACATTGCAAACGTATAAATCGCTGCAGGATATTATCGCGATTTTAGGTATGGATGAGCTTTCCGAAGAAGACAAGCTTACCGTGGCACGGGCTCGAAAAATCCAGCGGTTCCTTTCTCAACCCTTCCACGTTGCTGAAGTCTTTACGGGTATGAAGGGCGTCTTTGTACCGCTAGAGGAGACCATCGACGGCTTTCGTAAAATTGTGGACGGTGAATGTGATCACCTCCCTGAAGCTGCTTTTTACATGGTGGGTACCATTGCTGAAGTTGAAGAAAAAGCAAAAAATATGGAATGATATGCATAACGTGCAGAGGGAGGTGCTCGACCAGCCCCCCCTCATTTGTCATCCATGAAATCTCTTAAAAACAGAAATAAAGTTGCCCCCAGAATTCATTGCAAACATTAGCTTTTCAATGGGTGGCATTTTCTGCGGGATAGGCCCTGGTGGATTCATGGCTATTGTGTTTTGCGTCCAAAATGCCATGATGGCGATAATACAAAATTTTAGCGCTTTCATTGTATCCACGTGTTATTTTAATCGTGTATCCTCTATTCAATCAGATAAAGGTTAAAATTTTTTTAACAATGACCTTATTTAAGCTCTTCATCCTAAGCTTTTTGTTGGGAGGCTTTGCCCAAGCCTCCGAAGCGCCTGTGCAGACTTTTCGCATTTTTATGGTCCTTTGGAATGGACCTACAGATCTTGAAAAGGGTTTTTTAGCCTATCTCAAACACAAAAAAGTACGTCTTGACCTTGAGGTGCGTGATTGCGAAGGGGACCGGTCTAAATGTCATGCGCTCATATCAGATATTCGGAAATTCAAACCGGATTTGATTTACACATGGGGGACACCTGCGTGCGAAGAAATTGCGGGAAAACTTAACCAATCTAAAAAAAATTATATCTGGGATATTCCTATTGTCAGCCTTGTTGTCACAGACCCCGTTACCGCTAATATTATTGAAAGTCTTGATGCGCCCGGCCGTAATGTGACGGGCGTTAATCACGTCGCCCCTGTATGCACACAACTTAAAACCATTATGATGTATAGACGATGCACAAAAACCATTGCTGCTATTTATAATCCAGATGAAACAAATTCTGTTCTTCAAGTTAATGAGTTAAAAAAAACAGCAAAAGGTGTTGATATCATTCTTTTGCCTCTTGCCACCATCATGAAAAAACCCAGCATCGAAAGCATTTCCCAACAGGTGGACAAGGCAGCATCTCAAAAAGTTGATTTTATTTACATTCCAACGGATACGTTCTTATCACTCCATGCAGATAAGCTCGTAGAAGCAGCGAATCATCGCAAAATTCCTACATTTGCTGCTACGGAGTCCATGTACTGGAATGCAAAACCCATGCTGGGTGTTTTTAGTAGTTTTATAAATGTGGGGACATTTGGTGGTTTCAAAGCTTATGAAATTTTGATGAATAATAAAGATGTTGCGACTATCCCTTACGAAAAATTATCACGTTATTCTGTCGTTATCTCTAAGCCTACCTATGAAAAAGTAGGCCTTACCCCACCTATCAAACTTCTTAAATTTGCTGAAGTCAGGGGTTAAGCAAGGGACATATCCATCTCCTTCCACAGACATAGTAGCTATTTTAGAGAGTGTGCCCTTTATTTTGGCTTATTTTTCAAACTTCAAAATAACGTCTTTAATTTTTTCAAACTCTACAGGAGTGATACCACTATTTCCTTCTTTGAGAATAACAAAGGAATCCTTTCGATTTTCAATACGTGAATTATCATATGTAATACGCAATATAACAATACCAGCATTATTATCCATACAATAAAGCCTAAATTTTACACCTGGAATAGAAGCAATTGCATCATAGTATGTTTTATTCGTTGGATCCTCAAACTTATATGACAGAAGTGGTTTATTCCCTGAGGTGATCTTATATTCATCTCGGGCAATAACAAATATCTGTACTGGCACCTCTTTTATATCAGCATTTTTAACCATAATCATGTTTTTTACACGATCAGCATACTTTGGCGTATAAGAAGGGTTTGACAACTGACAGAAAGATTCAATCTTCTCTTCAGGCGTTAATGTATCTGCCCAAACGATTTTCTGATTGAGACGCACCTCAAGGTCATCAATTTCTTGTTTCTCAAGCGCTTCTCTATCCTTTTTCTCCTGTTCTAATCGTTTCCTTTCAATTGCCTCATCAAGGATTTTTTGGCGGCTTTCAGCTTTTTTTCGATCTAAATAACGTTTATCTGCTCCTATTTCAACGGAATAAACACCATTATTTTCTTTTATGATTTCTTCCAAACCCTTGAAATTTTCCCCCGAAAAATAAGCTTTAGCATGCCCCATCTTGCTTGGATTTGGGGCTTTTCTGTAGTCAAAATATTTCTTTAATAGGAGTTTTTTTATATCAGATAGATTTACTGACTCCCATTCATCATCTTCTTCTTCAAGTAAACCA
>JAIESS010000039.1 GCA_019745755.1 Alphaproteobacteria bacterium | reverse complement strand
CAATATTTTCACCAGCTGCTTTGGCTTTCTCCATTTCATTTTGAAGATGCTTCCAAATCGCATCAAATTCACTTTTAACCATGCTCTCAGGAAGAGGGAAATCGTACATCTTCTCAAGCTCATCAAGCAAATGGCGCTTCAAATAAAGACGCGCAATGCCTGTATAATTACGCTCCAAGCCTTCTTTCATGTCCTTTTTCAAGGCATCAAGGGTATCTTTGCCAAATTCTTTTGCAAACTCATCGTCAATTTTAAAGGCTTTAGGGGCAAGCACCGATTTAACAATAAGCGTTACGTCAACAGATTTCCCAGCGAGTTTTTTATCACCAAAATTATCAGCAACTGTGGAGGAAAATGTTTTTGTTTCGCCTTCTTTTGCACCAAGAACCTGATCATCCATATCGGAAAGGATAAATGTCTTAGCACCCACATCAACGGTTGCAGAAAGGTTTTGATACCCTGCAAGTTTTTTGCCACCTTGCGTGAGGGATATATCACAAGAAACGCGATCACCCTTTTTAGCAGCGCGGCCCTCTTCAGGCTTAAACGCTGTATGATTTTCATGAAGATCCTTGAGAGACTTTTCAACTTCGGTGTCAGCGACATCAACAACAAGCTTATCAAGCTTAATGCCGGAGAAATCTTTTGTTTCGATTTCTGGCATGACTTCAAATGTCAACGTAAACGCAAGGTCTTTTCCTTCATCAAACTCCTCAAAGTCGACCTTTGGCTCATTGATATATTGAAGGTTATGATCTTTGGCTGTTGTTTTAATCGATTGATCAATGGATGTGCGAAGGGCATGATTGAACGCATCGCCACCAAGACGTTGCTCCAAAAGATGCGCCGGAACTTTTCCTGGACGAAACCCATCGATTTTCACTTTATGCGCACGACTTTTAATATAGTCTTTTTTTTTCGCATTTAAATCATTAGCGGGAATAACAACCTTGAATTCCCGCGTTAAACCATCAGAAGATAAAAGTTGAACGTGCATAGTGAGTCATCTCTTTATATTAAATTTGGTACGGGTGAAGGGACTTGAACCCCCACGACTTGCGTCACAAGAACCTAAATCTTGCGTGTCTACCAATTTCACCACACCCGCGAAGTGATACTTTGTCTTATATACGCATAAATAGGGTCATCTTGTCCAGTTTTTGTGTGATTTTTTTTGAAATGGTTATTTTCATGATATTGAGGCGTGCGTATTCCAAAAAATTCCCTCAAAAAAAATCCTTATAAAATGACGAACATATCATCTAAATACAGTTGCTATGACAATAAAGGCATACTTTTTACCTCATTTTATGCCTTAGAAGAAAAATATTTACACTTTCGCAAGATTAATATACAAACAAAAAACCAAAAACATCTTGGGATTGATAAAAATATGACTGATAAAATTTTATTTTCTGCTTTTCTGCTTTGTGCATCGATCACAATCCCTTGCATGGGAAGTGATCCGGAATTTGATAAGGAAACAAATAATGATGTTTATAATCAAAATCTTCGGATATGCGCATATCCAAAATCATTTAGAGTCATCGTTTCCACAAATACAGCGATCACAGAAAATAATAATTATTCGAACCCATCAAAACGATCACTTACCCAAGAAGAAATACTCAAGGACATAGGGTATATGCCACAACAACAAGACCTTTTACCCACCGCAAGAAATTTTCTTGTAGGCTAAAGACGCATTACTTCCCCCTCTTTTGCTAAAAAAGCCTCGGGGAAAAGAGTGAGCGTTTCTTTTTCCAGAGCATAAAGATAGGCATCCGTGTATCGGGGATTATGATGATAAAGAGCAAGACGTTTCACGTTACTTTCCTTAGCAAGGTGGGCAACACGAACAACGCTTCCGTGTCCAAAAAAAGAAAAATGTTCAAAATCTTCCTGCGAGAAATAGGCGTCTTGAATAAGTAAGTCTGTATCTCGTACGAAGTCTTTTAATTCTTTAGGATATGTAAGGTCCCCCTCCTTAATCCCCACATCAGTAAGATAACAAAGACTCTTTTTAGTGTGATGAACACGGTAGCCACAACTTGCTCCCGGATGATGCAGAAAGATAGTTTCTATTTTCATGTCCTCTATCAAAATAATGTCCCCCACAACAAAGGGCTTAAATGTCAACGCAGGCGCAATAAGGTCAAGGGTAAAGGGATAAAGAGGAGGCCGTATAAGATTATTGAAAATTGTGTACGGGTCACGGTTTTCAAGGATAGGAGCATGGAGAATAATATGAGCATTCTGCGTGAATAAAGGCTCAAACAACGGCAATCCCATAATATGGTCTACATGATAATGGCTAAGAAACAAATGAATCTGAGGCTTTTCTCTGCCCAATGATGATTCTGATAATTCTTTCGATAGTTTTTCAGAAAGTCGCGCCATTCCTGTCCCTGCATCAAAAACAAGAGTGTGGCCCCCCACCTTAACCTCAACACAAACAGTATGTCCTCCTATGACATAATCCGGACCGCTTTGGGGCCAACTCCCCCTAACGCCATGAAATGTAACCTCCATCATGGAATGGCTTTCCTTCGATCGTTGACAATTATTTTAAGTGTTACGATGATATAATAGGAGAGCGTCAGCATTATGTTGGCGCCTGCTAGAATAATAATAGCTGTTTTAATCGGCATAAAAAACATCATAATGCCCATGAGAAGGGGTCCCAAAAAAAGCCCTGAGAGCTCAAAAAAACGATAGAATCGCATAGTCATCACTTCCACAGGTGATGACGTTTTGGATTTATAATAAAGACTACCCGGTATACTGATTTGTGCCGTTAGGCTCAGACCACTTCCAAAACCCATAATAAGCGTGAATAACATGTAAAAAAGTGTGGGCTCTTTTGTACCACAGACGAAGAGAACAGATAATAATGCGATAGTGGCTCCAATAAGTGTGAGTTTTAAAGGATTTGTAACGGTTGTTGCATAGCGTGGAATGACGAAACTTATTCCATAAAATCCCAAACCAAACAACATCATAATACCGCCGATCTTTGGCATAGAATAATGAAGAGAAGAGAGATGAAGTGGTAATCCATGCCAAAAAATACCAGCCATAAGAAGTCTTGATGGTATAGCAACACACATAAGGAATCCAAGAATATACGGATTTTTCCTAAAGGATATAAATCTCAAAAATACGGATAAACATTCACGGAATGTAAGGGGATTTTGTTCTTTTTCAATATTCTTTGAATTCTTTTGAGGAAAAAGGGCTTTTTTAAGGATTTTGCTATGACTATGGGCAATAAATGTCGCGGCCATGCCTAAAAGAGAACTTACAAAGACTGTTCCCCTAAAACCAAAGACATCCACTAGAAGAGATCCTGTTGCTGTTCCACATACAGTTGCTGCGTAAAAACCCCCCATATATATGACCGTATTTTGAAAGGAATGACTTGGCGCATTGTTATAATCGGCAAAATACGCTTGCCATGCCATAAGAAAAAGTCCATACCCAAAGCCAGAAAACAGACGCCACACAACAAAATCAATGAGATTGTATGTAAAGGCCGAACCGAGTGTACCGATAGCATAGATCAGGCCTCCATAAATAAAAATGTAGCGACGCTTTACAAACTGTGTCATAAGCCCGGACAATAGTTGTGATAGAGCGTACGTAAACATAAATGACACAATGGGAAGAGTGATAACAATACCTTGGGGCATCCCCAAAAAGGGTGTGTAAAGTGACTGACTATAAACTGGGAGAAATGCACCTAACATATATTCTGCCATAAAGAAACAAAACAATGGCAGACGACTATAAAAAACATTAGATAAATATATGGGGTGAAGGGGGATCGAAAAAGTATGCTGATGTTCTAGATTTTTAAGAACAGATTGAAAAATCGTCGCTTTTGAATCCGTCAAAAATGTATGGATGGTTATTTTTGACTTTATTGAGTGATACATATTATTAATTTTTTTGATCA
>JAIESS010000183.1 GCA_019745755.1 Alphaproteobacteria bacterium | reverse complement strand
AAAAATCACTCAATTTTCTAGGACTAAGGCGTAGAATAGATACGCTCTAATACTACTAAAACCTCCCTCAGCCCACGAGATGATTGTCAAGACGTTTACTTTTCATTAATCTATATCTCATAGACTATATGGTATCAACGCAATTAATTTTTTAAGCGACTTTGGTGAAATGACCTCTTTTCTTATATGTATATGCCTTAGCATTACAAGCGCAATGGCAGCCCTCTTGACTCCTGTTTCGGTACAAATTGTAACGTCTTTGTCTTGCCCTCACTGCGCTGAAAATCATGACACAACAAAGGCACTCATTGATGAATACACCAATGATGGTAAAATTATTCCAACATGGGTGGATTATCCAACAGATTTAGCGACATTAACGGCCACAAAGCTATCATGGAGTCATGGGGATGAAAAACGCTATGAACTGTATAAACAATTCCTTGTTCGTCAAAATGAGTGGCACAATGCAGATTGGCGTGCACATCTTAAAAAAATAGCAACAGAGCTTGGCATGAATGAGCAGTCTATCCAACAATGCTTTGAAGATAACACTGAGAATGAAAAAACCATCGTGGCAACACTCCAAAAGGTTGTCGAAAAACATGATCTTCAATTTGTCCCTGTTCTTATTGTCGATGATCGTCTTGTCGTAGACCTCGATAAAAAATCCCTCGATAAAGCTTTAAAGGAGGTTGAAAAGAATAGAGATGGTAGGAATAATCAAGAAAAAAACACACAAAGAACACCCCTTCCTCCCCGCATCATTGAAAAACAAACAGGAAAAGAAAAAATAATCGCAGCTAAAAATGATTCAATAGAGTCTTAAGGAAACCAAACAAATTAAAGATCAAAGCATAATCAGCCGTTCCCTATTTTTCCAACTAAACAAATAACGTCAGCGGTGCCTCCATAAATCCTTTAAAGGCTGCCAAAAATTGCGCCCCAAGAGCCCCATCAACAGCCCGATGATCCACGGAAAGTGTTGCATTCATAACAGTAGCAATGGTGAGATTCCCATTTTTAACAACGGCTTGCTGTGTCCCTGCACCAATGGCGAGGATACAGGCCTGGGGCGGATTGATAATAGCTTGGAATTGATCAACGCCATACATGCCAAGGTTGGAGATACAAAAACTACCGCCTTGAAATTCTTCCGGTTGAAGCTTACCTGCGCGGGCCTTTTCAGCAAGCTGCTTCATGGTGGAGGAAATCGTACCAAGAGATTGCGCTGAGGCATTTCTGATAATGGGTGTCACAAGGCCGCCATCAATGGCCACCGCCACGGAAATATCCGTTTGATGATATTTTCGAATAATATTGTCATGGAAGGAGACATTCGCATCGGGCACAGCCTTAAGAGCCTTGGCCACGGCTAGAATAACAAAATCATTGACAGAGATTTTATCAGCCTTTTCCCGTGTTTCATTAATTTGTGCACGCGCACTTAATAGTGCATCAATCTCACAGGAAATTGTCAGGTAAAAATGCGGAATCGTTTGCTTTGATTCAACCAAACGTTTGGCAATCACTTTACGCATCATATTAAGGGGGATATCAACGTACCCAGAAAGCGATTCAGGTGCTGTCGTTGTGTGAGAGGACGGAGACGTTTGTACAGATTCCACATCCGCTTTGATAATACGTCCACGAGGACCTGTACCACTCACATTAGATAGGTCAATATTGGATGCTGCAGCAAGACGTTTAGCCACTGGTGATGCAATGATACGCCCTGATGCAGAAGATAATGGCGCCACTAGTGCCGGCGTTGATGCTACTGTGGGTTCAACTACTGCTGGCATAGTGGAAGAAACTTTAGATACGGGAGTAAAGCTCTCTAACGCTGATGCATCTTCCCCTTCCTCCAAAATTAAACCAATAAGTGCGTTCACTTGCACTGACTCTGCACCTTCTTGCACAACAATTTGCCCAAGAATACCTTCATCCACGGCTTCTACTTCCATGGTGGCTTTATCCGTTTCAATTTCTGCCAGAACTTGGCCTGCCTTAATAACGTCCCCTGGTTTTTTAAGCCATTTCACAAGGTTTCCTTCTGTCATGGTGGGAGATAGGGCGGGCATAAGAATTTGGATAGGCATGGGGGCTCCCTTAAGGGTGATGCGTAACGTATGAATAATATGGCTGAAGTTTAGCAATGGAGGCTACCCGAGGCAAAGCTTTTTTATGAAAAGGGGCACCCTATGGATATCATCACACACAGATGATCAAAAAAGGCCACGCTAATGGCACCTTATCTATGTGTGGCGTTAGAATATCAGGATTTTTTGTAATTATTTTCAGTCCAAGAGGAAGCGGTGTCCTGGCCTCCGCTGTAGGCGATTCTGTCCGCAGAGTTATCAATGACGATTGTTATTGATAAATTCTGACTTAACATAACTCCAAAGGCGAATGTCACAGATTCCGTTTTAGTGGGGTCAGTTTTTGTAAAACAGTTCCAAAACACTATTTCACTCAGGTTATTTAACAGGTCTTTTTCCGCAGAAGACAACCCAGTGCAAAAAAACCAGTTAGTATCAATCTGAAGATCTTTCAAAATGAGGGTCAGTGATTTGTCTTTATGGAACGTTGTTAACGCTTCAAAAAGTACCGTTTTAAGAAAATTAACTGAAAGGCCTTCCGTAGGTTTAAAGTTATCAGTTGTAATATAGAGTTGTTTAACTCGACCCCAGGTTGGTCCTGCTTCTATTAGGCTAAACCTTTCCACACAAAGTTTGGTGAGAGCCAGCTTATATCCTCGATATTCCTCTACCTCTTGATTTTTCTTTTCGATATCAGATGTCAGTTCTTTGTTTTTGTTACGTTCAGATTCAAGCATTTTTGAAAGGTTTTCTGCCCGCTCAGGCTATGCAACGCCTCATGAATCAAAAAATTATTAAAGAATTTCCGATCCTGGATCAGGTTGCCGCCATCTCATGTGGTATGCTAAACGATGAAGCACTACTCGATTTGAATTATGTTGAGGATTCCAATGCGGACGTCGATGCGAACTTTATCCTGACGGGCTCCGGCGATATTATTGAAATTCAGGCTTGCGCCGAGAAAAAAGCCTTTCCCAATGCAGATCTTCAAAAGATGATGTCCCTTGCTCAAAAGGGTGTGGATGAGCTTGTCGCCTTACAAAAGAGTGTCCTAAAAATATAGAAAAAACGGGAAGGGCTCACACATGATCATTCCCGTAAACCTCACAAAAACGTTCACGATCATGCTTATCACAATGATCGGACTTACATACGCTTGAAAAAAGCATACGGGACGACTCGACGCTTTTATTGCTAAGTTGTAGAAGCTCATAAAGGCGCCGTGTGTGTCCCAACTCTTTGTCCCTATCCGTATTCAGCGGACCTATTTTATAGAGTTTTTCATTCTCATGGTAACACAGGTCAAAACCTAACTGCCCATTATCAGTGAGAGCATAAAGGGTTATCTCTTCTGGCATGATTTGCCACATCATATCGGTCAGTATTTTTGTTTTATCGACATCTACACGAAGAAAGGGTATTTCACCAAAGGGTGTCCATAGCCGTACAAGCTTCTCTTTTTCATTGCCAGTTTGAATAGTTTCAAGATAAATACCGCCCAGCGTACGATGACAGTAAGGTTTAGGGGAGTGATTGGGGTGATCAAAAAGTTCTGCAGAGCTACACGTCAAATTGTGTAGCAGTGTCGATTTCATATCATGGATAAAAGCTGCATACGGCTCAAGAACTTTCTTATCCCCCCATATAGTATGGCTTTTTTGAATAATTTCTGCGACATAAGGACCACCCACACTCTCCCACGTCTTGAACGCAGCATGGCAGTTACAAAAGCATAGCAACAGAAAAAGAAAGAAACGCACGGGGAACTCCATCACACATAAAAAGGGGATCGACGTATTTTAAGGATAGCCACAGCAACTAT
>JAIESS010000213.1 GCA_019745755.1 Alphaproteobacteria bacterium | reverse complement strand
TTCGAGAATGAATCAACAATACGAATTTTACCGTCAAAGCGACATACAAGCAGCCGACAAGAGTTTGTGCCAAGATCAATGGCTGCAAACACTTCCTTCATCTCGTTTATTTTACGTCTGTGGCGCCTAAAATTCATAGAACCGCATTCATCTCTCTATCGACAACTTATCTCTTTCAAGATACCCTTATCTATGTTAATACACATCTAAGTGATACTTTTGCAATTACCCTTTTCATTTTTCGAATGAAATCCTTAAAATTAAAATTCACTACTGGGGGATAGTTTAGCGGTAGAACTCCCGGCTCTGGACCGGGCAACTCTGGTTCGAATCCAGGTCCCCCAGCCACAATCAAGACAAGGCAACCAGCTATTTTAAAAATATGCTTTTGATCTAGAACTATGCTTTTAGATATGATTTTTTCTCTTGACATTCATATCTTCTATCTGAGATCATAAAAGAGTCTAAGGACATTCACAACTAAATCCCAACCACAATTTAATATTTTTTAAGGAGAATTCACATGAATAAGAATTTTGCACGACTTCGTAACTGGCATTTTAACACCTTTACCCAAGAAGAGAATCATTATGCCCATGTAAAACGAAAGAATTCAAAACATGAAAAGATACGTCATACATAATCCTCATACAACCGCCGCACATACACTTGCCATCGGCTTAGGGCTTATTTCCCCATCGTTCCATACAGCGCCTGTTCAGGCTGAATCTGTATCTCCCAAAAAAACTATACGTAACTCAACACAAATTGAAAAAGTCACCAAGGCTATTCTTGAAATTTTCAAGGATTATGCCATTCCCTATAACATTGATCGCCGTAGTATTGATGTATCTACGTCGACAATGCCTGAGCCTATAACAGGGTTCGATAAACTTGAAGATAAGATCCGTAGTTTTATCAAAAATGGTAAGCGTATCGAACTCTATATGATCGGCTTTCCATTCAAATCAAGCAATAAGGATAAGAAAACTATTTCCCCTATGCCCGATATGGCGGAGCGTAGTGCTTTTGTCTATCTCAACAAACTTCTTAACCGTGTGACCCAACTGTATCCGGAAGGGATTCGCCTCACCCTTGTGTGTGATGGCGCCGCACTTTCCGACGTCCTTGGCATTTCCGATCAACATCTCGTTGATTTTGAACGTACGCTATGCCAACTCATTAAGGACATGCCATCGATTCGCCTCATCACATCCAAACATCTGAGTGAGGGCATCACATCCCTTCAGGCTCTTCGAGGTGTGATTGATCATATGCCCCCTACATCAACGGAATTGGAGAATCAGCTCAATACATCAAAGGACATGCAAAGTGAGCTCGATACAACAGTAAAACGTCTTGCCTTTGAGCTAGATCATAACAAGGGCCATCGCCTTATTGAGCGGCAAGGGCTCGAGGAAATCACAAAAAAGGTTGTGACTCGTGGTAAACGGTTTAGCCATTTTCTCACAACCCATTTTCCAGAGCTCAAAGATATGATTAAGCTCACCATCCATTTTCAAAAGGATGTATCCAAGAAGTTTGGCATTAAACTGTCCGAAGATTCCAACATCACACCATGGCATGGTGTTTTCGTTGTGACTAGGGATGGAAAGTCAACAATCCAGCATAAAATGGATGTGGATATGAATGCTTTTGAGCTTACATCCGAATCCATCAATGGTGTGTGGTGCCCTTATTTTAAGGCAAAATAGCTTTAGGTCATTAGCCACCTAATCATCATAGGTTTACCCCAACCTTTAATGGGGATCCACAACAATTAAAGACACGATGGGCCGTCTAAGTCGGCAGATCACAACGATTCACAAGTAAAATTTTATGGAGAAAAAAATGACAACAGTATCATTACGCCCGAATTATGCCTTAAAAAAGGTGATGAAAAAATCCGTTTATGCCCTTGCGTATACTGTTTTATCCTTAGGAACAGCTTTAGCCGTAGACGCTGAACACGTTTTTCAAGATATGCCAGGAGGGGTCAAAGGCTATTTAAGAGTACTTCCCATTATAAACAGAGAGGATACGATAGATATCCATGCAAAGGCAAAGGCTGTTGCAGCTCTTTTGCGTAAAATGCGTGGCCCAGAGTATAATGACAACGACAATAAAATGGGGATCACAGGCGAGGAAGCCCTTGCCTTACGCATTGAATGCATGATGAAAAAAGGTGCACCCCTACTTTTTGTTCCTTTGGGTTATCCTTACAAATCAACTAATACGGAAAAAAAGGTACTATCCCCTGATGTAGACATGGGCGAATTGATGGGTCTTTTAACCCTTAATCATATCTGCTATGAAATCGGAAAAGTCTACGCGCCTGGAGCTAACGTACGCATTTATTCTGATGGTTACCTGTGCAAAAACGTCCTGAATATGTCGGATGAGACAATTCAAAACTATCACAGCGGGTTAAATAAACTTGCACAAATGTTTAATGGACATATCGAGATTATTGATATCATGAAAGTCAAAGAAATAGAAAATGCCCTTCAATCACGACCTCCAGAACCAATAAATGCGGCTGAGATAGAAAAAATAAAGAAAAAAATAGATGATATGACGGTTTTTATGAAGGAAGAGCTTGATTGCACTCTAAGGGAAGTCCCCTTGAGAGAAGAAGCTAAAATACGCGCAGACATAACGTTAGCTAAGGAGTTAGAAACAAAACAAGATAATCTCAAAACGGCAAAAACTGAGGGCAGAAAAAAAAGAATAGAAAGGGCCATCTCTAAGTTCCCATCACAAGAGCATAAGGACACTACAATTCAAGGGGAATTCAACGCCCTCAGGCATCAAAGAGGTAAAGAAATGGCTGAAAAGGCAGCGCAATGTGCCCATGTTCTTGGTGTTGCCTCAACGGGTGATCTCGTAGGCATTGACCATATTCGCCTATCTATGACAGCATACACAGACATGAGTAGCAAATGTACCATGCCTATTATTTACGGCGTACACGGCACACCTTGGCACCAAACACCAATGATCAGTGATCATACGGTGACACTTAAAAAGCGCTCAGAGAGCGGTACTATTACGACAGAAAAATACACAGTAAATGGTGTGAATCTGGAATATGTAAAACAATAAAACTTTTAATATCAAGACGTCGATTTTGAAGCCGATAGGAATTGCTATGTTAGTAAATTATGCATATTAAGCCTGATTCTTCAGGTTTTCCCAATGTGTCGGCAATTCCTATCCATCTCAGTAGAGGCTATCATTATCTTTAAATGGCTCAGATAAAACATGACACTTTTTAGTGAGCGGCATTTTATTTTGTGGTAAGCTCCGTCAAACGTACCAAAAACGATGGATTCCATGCGCCTTGATCTTGTAACACAGACAAAACCTGATTACCGCCTCCTCAGTAACGCCATTCGCTTTCTTTCCATGGATATGGTGGAGAAGGCTAAATCAGGCCATCCAGGACTGCCCATGGGTATGGCGGATGTGGCAACGGTGTTGTTTCAAGACTTTTTGAAGTTTGATCCGGCGCACCCTGATTGGCTCGATCGTGATCGCTTTGTGTTGTCAGCTGGGCATGGTTCCGCCATGCTGTACTCCCTTCTCTATTTGTGTGGCTACCCTAAGATGACGGTGGATGAACTGAAGCATTTTAGACAGCTTGGAAGCCTTACGCCGGGACATCCTGAATATGCACATACACCGGGTGTGGAAACCACAACGGGCCCCCTTGGTCAAGGTTTTGGGAATGCTGTTGGTATGGCGCTTGCTGAACAGATGCTAAACGCCCGTTATGGAGATGATATTTTCAACCATTTTACCTATGCCATCGTCAGTGACGGCGATCTCATGGAGGGATTGTCTCATGAGGCATTATCCTTTGCCGGACATTTTAAGCTGAATAAACTTATTGTCTTTTTCGATGATAACCATATTT
>JAIESS010000088.1 GCA_019745755.1 Alphaproteobacteria bacterium | reverse complement strand
AGCGCTCACGTATCAAGTTTGACATTTTAAAACAGATGAGCTATTTCTGATTAAATAAAATGCATTAATTTTAACACTTTATAGCGATGATTTATGACAACAGGTTCTCTCAAAGTACACGTCAAAAAGAAAAAACTATCGACTTCTTCTAAAAAATGGTTGGAGCGGCAGTTAAATGATCCTTTTGTGCACAAGGCAAAGGCGGAGGGATATCGTTCCCGTGCCGCCTTTAAACTTAAGGAGATTCAGGCAAAATTTAAGCTCATTCATAAGGGCATGACAGTGGTTGATCTTGGGGCGGCCCCGGGAGGGTGGTCTCAAATTGTCTCGGATATTCTCAAAAATACAGGGCATATTTATGCCATTGACCTCCTGCCTATGGACCCTATCCCCCATGTAACCTTTTTTGAAGGGGATTTTAATAATATCCAAGATAAGATTGAAGGCAAGGTTGATGTTATCTTGAGCGATATGGCGGCAAGCTCCTGCGGTATTAAATCCGTGGATCACGTACGCCTTATTGGTATGTTGGAAGACGTTTTTGAATTCGCAAAAACATCTCTCAAACCTGGGGGATCCATGGTGGCTAAAGTTCTTCGAGGTGGTACGGAGTCAAAACTTCTTGCTGAACTTAAAAAAGCTTTTAAAAAAGTCTCTCACTTTAAGCCCGCATCAAGCCGCGCCGAATCCTCTGAAATTTTTGTTGTCGCCCAAGGATTTAGGTTGGAGGCATAGATCTTCTAGTTCATTAAGTGATGTAGATTATTCATCCTATGCTCTATCTTAGAGACTGTTCCAATGTGTAAAAATAGAGCTTTTCGCTGCACTTTTCCTGGTTATGTTGCGCAGTGGCTCTAGTAGGCTCACTTTACTAACCCTCCTGACCTTGATTTTCAGTGATCTACCCATCCTCTAACAGGGGTTATGGGGTACCGTATGTATGCCGTATGAGCATCAATATAGACTGGCTCCGCTTGCGCACCTGGTAAACCCGGACAGAACTCTTACCATCACCAGAATAGCACCTCATTTCTTAGCAAAGGGTTATATCGATACAAAAAAATTACCACCAACAGAGAAAATTTATGAGGGTAGGTTCTTAGGCATTTATTAACTTTTTTCTAGCACACTGGAGGCAGTGAAGAGATTTTCTCTCTGATCTGCATGCGATGTAATAGGGCTAAAGGATGCAATAAATGGATGTGAATTGGTTTACAAGCACAGTTTTAAGCAGCATTGATGGTTTTTTTGATTGGAACCTCGTGTCGGGGAAATTGTCGTTGTCATCCACATTCAAGCATCTTTTAGGCTATACAAAAGAAGAGATCAATGGAGATAATAAGCATTTTTTTCATGAGAATCTTCATCCTGATGATAAAGATAAAATCCTGAATAATTTTTCTACATTTTTTTCAGGACATCGTGAGAGAATCGCACAAGAATGTCGCCTTAAAACAAAAAAAGGGGATTTTATATGGGTGCGTATTCAAGGTAAAATTTTTAGGGACGCTCAGTCAAAGGCAATACGTTTTTCTTCCATTGTGATTGATGTGGATGAAATCAGGCAGTCCGTCACTCATCCTGCAGAAAATTCTGAAGAAAAAGCAAAACTTTTTGCCATGCTCAATCATGAGTTAAGATCCCCACTTGCCGCCATTATTAGTACAGCGCAGCTCACCTGTGAAGAACCACTTACGGAAAAACAAGCACGTTATATGCACAATATTATTCAATCTGCTGATCTTTTACTCAAGCTTGTGAATGATATTTTAGATGCTTCAAAAATTGATGCGGGCAAGCTTTTTATCGAATATCAGCCCTTTGCCTTTGAACACATCATTGATAATACCCTGCAAATGATGAAGCCTGCTTGTGAGCAAAAGGGTTTATATTTTAATGCATCTATTGACCCCGCTATCCCTTTCCACATTATTAGTGATAGTACACGTCTGCAACAAATTATCCTTAATTTTGTCTCTAATGCTGTGAAGTTCACCCAGACAGGAGGTATTACCCTGAATGTGCGCTATACGCCAATCCGTGAGCACAAAGGAAAACTTTATATTGAAGTTGTGGATACGGGCATTGGTATTCCAAGCAATAAAATTAATATGCTCTTTAAGGAGTTCTCTCAGGCGGATATATCCACTACACGTATTTACGGAGGGACGGGCCTTGGCCTGGCCATTTGTAAAAAACTTGTGGGGCTCATGGGGGGAGAAATTGCCGTTCGTAGTAGGGAAGGTAAGGGGAGTACGTTTTGGTTTGAAATCACTGTTGATATACCGCGCGCTTCAATAACACAAAATTCCTTATCCTCTTCTGAAATTAAGGTGATAACAACGCCGCTTAATTCACTTAATATTCTCGTTGCTGAGGATAATATGGTGAACCAAGAAGTTATGATGGGTCTCCTTGAACGACTCAATCATAAAGTTACAATTGCAGAGAACGGACAAGTGGCTGTGGACCTCATGCGCAAAAATACCTTTGACCTTATATTGATGGATATTAATATGCCTCAAAAAGATGGGATCGAAGCATGCAGGGAAATTCGTACCTTTAATAAAAATATTCCTATTATTGCTGTCACGGCTAACGGTTTAGACAGTGAAAAGGAAAAATGTCTTGCGGCGGGGATGAATGATTTTGCCACAAAACCTGTTGATAAATCCAAACTTACAGAAATTTTGAAGCCCTTCCAATACGGCGATAATATTGTTTTAACCCAACGAGAATCCTATCCACCCGAGAAGAAAGAGTCGAAAATGAGTTCAGAAATTTACCTAAATCACGATCATTTAAAACAACTTATTGTGGATCTTGGTGCACCAAAAATGAAAAAATTGATTGAGTTGTATAAACAAGATGCGCCAGGTCTCATTGAGAATTTAGAGAAGAAGATTGATGCGGAACGCTCTGCCCATACGCTTGCAGGTATGTCAGAAAATCTTAATTTTACGGCTCTTGCCAAAAGGTCTCGCACGATTTTACAACTTGTTCGTGAAGAAGGTGGTGAAAATCAAATCCATGCCATCGTGAGCGAGCTGCCAACATTGTACACAGAGACCATAAAAGCTGCGACGTTACTTGTTTCATAGAAGGTTAATGAACCTTGAATCATGGGTTATTGAGCCCTCTAAATGCCCTTTTCAAAAGAGGATTAACCTTTTTTTTTATACAAGCTTTATCGAGATGTAAGCATAAAATTCTTTCTCCTTTGCCATCACTTCCTAACCCTGCTATGATGCGTGCGGAAGGTTTCCTAGACGGATGACCTTGTGAACCCGGTCAGGTGCGAGAGCAAGCAGCCGCAGCAGTTAGTCATCTGGGTTAGGCGGACCTTCCACCATTCCACACAAAAAGCAGATTATTCATGACCATAGCATCAATACGCTCCCTCGAAGCCCACTCCGTTTCTTCACAAGAAATATCTAAAACGGATTACATTGTCTTTGCACGTAAATACCGACCAAACGCGCTCAAGGATGTTGTTGGACAAGAGGTTCTTGTGAGTGCTCTTCAAAAAGCCATTGCAGAGAATCAACTCTCCCATGCGATTTTACTGCATGGTATCCGAGGTGTGGGAAAAACAACGACAGCGCGGATCATTGCGAAGGGGCTCAACTGTGATGCAGGACCTACAGTAGACCCTTGTGGCATATGCCCGTCTTGCGGTGCGATCCAACAAGATCGACATTTGGATGTCATTGAAATGGATGCCGCCAGCCACACCGGCGTTGATGATATGCGTGAAATCATTGAAACGGCGAAATACAAAGCTGTCCAGGGGAGATTCAAGGTTTATATTATCGACGAAGTCCATATGCTCTCCAAAAGTGCATTTAATGCACTCCTCAAAACCTTGGAAGAGCCGCCAAGATCGGAAGAGCA
>JAIESS010000175.1 GCA_019745755.1 Alphaproteobacteria bacterium | reverse complement strand
GTTTCCAACGACTGGGATCATCCAGTGAAATGTTGGATAGGCTGCCTGGAGGCTCTTGATAGTCTCTATGGACATATGAAGTGCTTCTTTGTTTGGGAAAATGACAAACGCAAACGCACCAAAAAAGGCTAAAAATGGAAGAATAATCGCATAGAATACATTCTCTTTCGATAAAGCATTGGCTAACTTCACAAAGACAAGCATAAAGAGAATAGCCGATGGTGTAACACCGTATAGCTTAAGGAAGGAGATGGTTTCAGCACCGCCAGCTGGGGCTAGGACAACGAGAACGTCCTTAATATCGCGTAAAATTGTGTAGTTAAAAAGGATGCAGAGCATCATAAAGCCCATAGGCAAGAACTTTTTAAGTTCAAATGTGTGAATAGGCCATAGTATTCCCCTAAGCCCTGTAAAGGTGGGTTGAGTGTCGGTTTGTGACATTTTCTTATCCTTGAAAATTAAGCATTTTGATTGTTAAAGTTAACGACCCGCCAAGTATAGCATAAAAAATTTTATATTTTTATATTTTTTTTAAGATGGGCGTTTATGCCTTTATACGCACATGCTAAACACTGCTTTTAAATTTAGGGGGAGTTTATTTATTGTTATTCCTTTATATTCTCAACTGTGCCATCAAGATGCATCAATAATGTATGCACCTTAAGCTCTGGGAATTTTTCCTTCATTTTTGCGCGCGCTTTTTTAAACTCTTCCAAATGTGCTGATCTCTCTGTTTCCTTCGTTTTCATGACCTCATCTCCTTTTAAGATCCTGTATGCACCACAATCCATGTGATCAAGAAAAATAACTCCCGTAATTTTGTGCAATCTCCCGATAAGCCCTATATTTTCTTCAATAAATGCCTCCCAAGGCTTATGTGAAAAGGCGAGAGCAGCACCAGGAGCATTAAGCTCACTATAGTTATCAAGAAGATGAAGATTATCACGAAACAGTTTTTTTGTCTCATCTCTTAATCTAAAGTCAACACATCCAACCACTAAAATTAATGCTTGCTTCATATCATTCAGATCCACTGAACTAGGCTCGACTTTAAAGGAATCTTTTTGGATTGCCTGCTCAAATGTCTCGGAAAAAGCTTGCGATGATCCTACCAAAAAAGAAAACGCAAGAATAAAACGTTGTAAATATAGCATGGGAATATCTCTATTATTGATGACTTTACTAGGGTAAGCATAGCCACAAATATCTTAACAATCCCTTAACAGCTATTGAACTCTTTCCATAACATATGTTGGTATAGCATCGTAGATACTATATAAAGACGCAGCATCATCCACCTTAGAAAGGCGGTGAATACCGCTGAGAATAAATACGGAATCGATTCCTGCATTATTGGCTCCTTTTATATCCGTCCGCAAAGAATCTCCTACCATAAGAACCTTGGACACACCATGCATACCGGCACGCGCTAAAAGTTTATGATAAATGACAGAATCAGGTTTACCATGATAGTGAACGAGACCACCCATTTTTTCATATTCTTTAGCAATTCTACCGGCACAGATAGCTTCCGACTCACCATATAAAACCATCAAATCAGGATTAGCGCAAATCATAGGAAGCCCTCGATTGACAGCTAGTTGGAGCTCAGGAACATAATCCTCAAGAGTATCTTCAAAAGAGTAAGTGCCGGTATTCAAGACAAAATCAGCATCATTCAGCGACGTTACCGTATACACCTCGAGATCATCATAGAGGTTTTTATCCTTTTCTGGACCAAGATGGTAAAGCTTGTTGCCGAGAGACTGATAAAAGGCATCAGGTCGGTCACGAAGATGCTCAAAACAATCTTCGCCAGATGTCAAAAAATCATGATAAAGATTACGTGGCACGCCACGCTCAATAAGCTGATCCATGGCAGCCTGACGTCTACGCGGTGCATTAGAAAGAAAATAAACGTGTTTTTCACTTTTTTGAAGGAGCGTTAGAATGTCTACAGCCCCAGAAAATGACTGTTTGCCATTATGAACAACACCCCATAGATCAAAAATAAAGACATTGTAGGCATCTATAATCTCACAAAGGCTTTTAATGGGCTTTGGCAGGTTGTTTTGTATTGGGTTGTTGTTTATTTGAGGAAGTCTGTTCATGCGTGTCCTTATTTTTTGGTTTTTCTGTAGAAGCTTTTTTTTCTGATGCTATCTGTTTTCCTGATATTGATTCTTTTTTTGACACCACGTTTTTTTCTGGTAACACTTCATCTGTTTTAGCCAAGGCAAAATTTTCAACCATCCACTGCGCTGCCTTAAAACCATTTTCGCACGATTGTCGTGCAACATAAATTTCTTTAACGTCATTGGTTTTTTTGAGTATTGTCAAAATTTCGTCAAGATGCTTTATCATTTTTTTAAAGATGGATTCCACCTCTTTGTCTAAAAAAGAACCTGGCGCCCCCTCTAAAAGCTTTATGTTTATCTGGCATCGTTCAACGGCAGCATCCTTGGTTAAAGCGTGACTTTTTTCTAAATTTCCCCAACATACAAAGATTATGATGTAGACTAATGGATAACGAAACAAAAAAGACATTATCAAAAACACGCAAAAGAACTGTCTAAAATAGTTTAAACACAATATTAAAAAAAAAAATCCTTATTTCGATTTACCCACATTTTTTAATAAAATTACTACTTTTCTATTTTAGAGTCAGCTGATCCCTTTCGATGTTTTTTAGGCGCCATAGTATTAAGAGGGGTAAACGCTTTGAAATCACGCCACTAGTTCCTTTGCTTGAGCCACTTTACAAGGTTTATGGCATAGACTGCTCCCGAAGCAACGGTTGTAAACGCCACAATAATACTGGATATGTCCAGAACAGGAGAAGGTATACGGCATAAAATAAGCGCAATATACAAAATTTGGAGTGTTGTATTAAGTTTGCTGACAAAATGCGGTTTCATATCAAAGAGTGATTTTGCTGCAAGAAGAATAAGGCCTATGAGTAAAATAACGATGTCCCGTCCAACCACAAGAACGAGTAGCCAAAGGGGAACAGTGTCAAGAAAATAAAAACCAATAAAACTCGCCGTAAGTAAAATTTTGTCCGCAAGTGGATCAAGAATCTGCCCCACTTTTGTGTTTTGGTTGAGTTTTCTCGCAGCATAACCATCAGCCCAATCTGTGATTGCTGCAGTAACAAAAACCAATAATGCTGTATTCTCATGGTTATTAAAAGCAAAATAAAGAAATAGAGGGGTGAGAAGAATGCGAAGAAGCGAAAGCGCATTAGGTAATGAAATAAGTGCGCCTTCGCATAATTTGTGTGTCGACGTTTGCCGCGATTTTTCACGGAGTGTCGTCACTGTGCGGTATTAACCGACAAGATCAATTTTTGAAAAGAAAAAGGCAATCTCAATGGCTGCATTTTCTATAGAATCAGAACCATGAACAGAGTTAGCCTCGATGGATTCTGCAAATTCTTTGCGAATCGTTCCAGGCGCTGCATTGACTGGATTGGTGGCTCCCATAACCTCGCGGTAACGAGCCACAGAATTATCGCCTTCAAGGAATTGAACGACGATAGGACCAACAATCATAGATTCGCACAAGTCACTAAAGAACGAGCGCTCTACATGGACAGCATAAAACTGCTCAGCTTGTTTCCGCGTTAGGTGGATGCGTCGTTGAGCAATAATGCGAAAGTCATTGCTTTCAATGAGTGCATTGATTTTACCAGTAAGATTACGGCGTGTCGCATCGGGTTTGAGGATGGACAGAGTTTGTTGCGTTGTCATTGTTCTCATTTAAGTTAATGGATAATGAGCTATTATTACTACGACACAATAATTTTCTCAAGAGGAATGGTGTGAGATGGAAGAGGCTATTACGGTTTTTCTATAAGGTAGAGTTATTTAGGTTTTCAG
>JAIESS010000100.1 GCA_019745755.1 Alphaproteobacteria bacterium | reverse complement strand
ATGGTTCGTTTCGATAACGTTTCGTTGCGTTATGGTGAGGGTTATCCTGTCTTTCGCTCCTTGAACTTTTCCTTTAGTGCTGGATCCTTTTATTTTCTCACAGGGGCGAGCGGTGTGGGGAAAACGTCCTTGCTCAAACTTATTTATAGGGAACTTCAACCAACAGAAGGGGCCGTAACGGTCTTTAGTCGTGACTTGTCGACGCTTACTCAAGCAGAGCTTCCT
Source organism: Alphaproteobacteria bacterium (assembly GCA_019745755.1). Taxonomy (GTDB): domain Bacteria; phylum Pseudomonadota; class Alphaproteobacteria; order Paracaedibacterales; family JAKBAR01; genus JAKBAR01. The sequence goes on along the minus strand of JAIESS010000100.1, from coordinate 3,649 downwards.
CATTTTCGTCAACGTATGGGCCTTGTCTTTCAAGATTGCCGCCTCATTGATACACTAAATGTCCTCGACAATGTATGCTTATCCTTACGTATTCTTGGCACAGCCCATAAACGTGCCAAAATTTATGCCCATGAATTATTAGAATGGGTGGGTCTTTCCACCCATTTGTATGAGTATCCCTCATCCCTTTCGGATGGTCAAAAACAGCGGGTTGCCATTGCACGTGCTGTGATTACGCGCCCACTTATGCTTCTTGCTGATGAACCCACGGGTAATGTTGATGAGACAGCGGCCTTTAAACTTATGTATTTGTTTGAAGAACTCAACAAAATGGGGACCACAGTCATCCTGGCCACCCATAACAGGGCCATCGTGAATGAGTTTGCTTACCCAGAATTAATGCTGGATCGCGGTCATTTAGAACTGGTAAGTGGTGGAGGGCGCCATGCTTTTTAAAAAACCATCGGTTCTTGTCACGGATGAACGCTCCAATCGTTCTATTCGTTTGATTATTGGATGTCTCGTTTTTGTGCTGACGCTTATTCTTTCAGGAACTCTTTCTCTTAATCACTTTGTTGAAAAATTCAGCACAAATAGTCAAAATAATCTTGTCTTTGAAGTGAACCTTGAAGGTATTGACGTAACGCAACAAAATAGTCTTCTTGGTACGTTGCAACAAGCTATAAATGCTTTTCCACCTGTCAAAGAAAGTTTTGTTGTTCCTTTGCAATTAGTGTCACCTGCCTCTAAGGGCGGATCTATGATTGCCTTTATTGAGGCGCATCTTTACCCAAATGCCTCATATCAACCGTCCGATCTTTTGATGACACTCCATCATATTCATAAAGGGACACACCTTCAGTCCAATCAATTTATTCAAGAAAACCTTAATTACTTACATCGTTCTCTAACATTTTTTTCTTATGGTATTATTGCTCTTTTGTCCTTTGCCATCATTGTTACCATCAGCCTTATCACGCGTTCTACTCTTAAAATGCATGGGAATGTTATCGATATTCTAAGGCTTGTGGGGGCTACAAATAATTACATTGCAAAGCAGTTTCAGTGGGTGGCCTTTCGTCTTGGTTTTTTATCAAGTTTCTTAGGGGTAACCCTTGGTGTGATGATTTTTTTCATGGTGACGTCTTTTGCCACACGCTTTGGTCTTCCCTCAGATTTTATTGTTTTTGATCAAAATATTCTTACATCTTTTATTTTTCTTCCCCTTTTTGTGGCTTTTATCAGCCTCTTTGTCGCTCGATTTGAGGTCATACGAACCCTCATCCGTCTTGACGTTTAAGAAGGCACGCTTATAAAAATCCCGTGATGGAGGCTTCCCACCCCTCTTGCTTGCCCCTGTGGACTTCGCAGCCCTTTACCGCCAACAGCAAGAGCAACAAACTGCTACATCGACGACAAATGCTGAGGCAGCTGCTCTTAAAAAGAATGCAAGCCATGAGAATCCTCTTTTAGCAAGCCTTGTTTAGACGAATGCAACAAGGATTTTTTTGCACAGATTAAGTTCTTAATCATTTGTTAACCTTTTTGATCTTACAATAACGTGTAATATATAAAAAAGGTCGACAAATGAAGTGTTTTAATGGAGTGAACGCAACCATCTTAGCAGCTCTGCTGATGATGTTTAATTCTGTCTGTGCAGATGACACAGCAACAAAAAATGCTTCGAGTATATCAAAAGAAAAGGCATTAAAAGATGCTGCTTCAAGCCCTATCAAAGAGGAAAAATCAAAAACACCCGAAGCTGAAAAAATTGCAGACGCGTCAAAACCCGTTAGCACTGAGGATGCATCAAAAGCACCCATTACTGTAGAAATGTTGGCAAAACCTCCAATCAGCATGGAGCCGTCACCGGCAACATCTTCTGAACTATCATCTATGCCAGCAGCCCCTGAAGCGAAGGCCATTCTTCCTTCTGTTGATGAAGCAAAGGTTCAAAAGGAGCTTTTGGATTTAGCGCGGCGCGGCGTTGCTATGGTCCATGTCAAAACCTATGCGACAGCCCTTGGCTCCAGTTATGATCGCAATCAAAAATGGCTCGGAACGGGTTTTATTGTTGATAAAAAGAATGGTCTCGTCGCGACAAATCGCCATGTGGTGGGTGAAATGAGTGTGAGCACCTATGAATTGAAATTTAGTGATGGAACAACGTTGCCAGCACAACTTGCTTATTTTGATCCGGTTCTTGATTTTGCTTTCCTAAAAGTCGACCCTGCAAAACTTCCTGAAAACGCCCTGCAGCTTGATTTTGCCGATAAACCCATTGCTGTGAATGAAACGATTTTTTCCCTTGGGAACTCCGCCGGTGAAGAATTCTCCATGATTTCGGGAGTTGTCTATAATCTCTATAACTCTTTTGGTCCTTTTCCTGAACAAACACTTCAGTATTCAGGTATTACTGTGGGTGGTGCCAGTGGATCGCCTGTATTTAATGCTGCTGGAAAAATTGTTGGGATTATTTATGGTGGTAACTTTGTCACTGGCGCTGTACTCCCTGCCTCCTATCTTATTGATGCACTCAAATCTCTTTCTGATGGTAATAAAAAACCTGTTCGAAAGGAACTCGGTGCCACGTTTAAGTATGTCAACGTGGATGAGCTTTTAGAGGCGGGACTTATGGATAAGGCATCGGTGGAGGAGTATATTAAAAAATTCCCTCATGCATCGAAAAAAATACTGTGTATTGATGGACCCATCGTGAATACACCCGCATTTGGCGTGCTGCGACCCGGTGATGCTATTTGGAAAGTCAATGGTACCATCATTGGACCAGAGCTTCACCAGTTTACACAGCTTATTAACCAGTCATCATCTCCTATTGATGTGGAGGTTTTACGCAACGGTAAAGTTATCACCCTTAAAATTCATTCAACGGATTATGATGTGAAGCCCTACCTGCGCTTTGTTTCTTTTGCTGGTGCAACGTTCTTTAGTGATTCACTCCATACGCGTCTCTTTACAGGGGACAAGGAACCAGGTGTTTTTATTAGCTCCATCACCCCCGCATCAGCCTTTTCTGATTTAGGTGGACAAGGTTGGTTTGGTGGAAAAAGTTACATCAAGATCCTTGAAATTGATGGCAATCCTATTAAAAACTTGGATGATATCGTTAAGGTCATTCCAAAACTGCATAACGAAAAGCGGGTGGAGATTCGCTATTTAAAGATGGAAGGTGATTTTGCCTTTGGTCAAAGTGTCATTGCCGACAGATTGGAGCGTTTTGTCATTCTAAAATATGATCCAGCTTTTGATTCCCCCAAAGAATATGTATTTGACCAAGACGCCATGAAGTGGAATAGCGCGGATATCAAAGTAAAACCATAAGAAGATCGTGTGTTAAGGGAGGGGGATATTCCCTCCCCCTTGTGCAACCTAAGAGAGGAGGATACCATGGCAAAACCTCCGTCAATGCGGGGAAATATCCGACAAAGGGCCCTGGCCGTTGCGAGGGGGGATACCCCCTCGGATATTCTTTTGAAAAATGCCCAGGTTTTAGACCTCGTTAACGGTACCATTATTCACACGCATATTGCTTTATCGGGACAATTTATTGCGGGTGTACATCCTGACTATACCAAAGCCAAAAGAATTATTGACCTTGAAGGTCTTTTTGTTGCCCCTGGATTTATTG
>JAIESS010000042.1 GCA_019745755.1 Alphaproteobacteria bacterium | reverse complement strand
TGAAATTCTTGCGGAAAAAACCATTGCTCCTTTTCAGATTGAGCTAAAATGGATTCGATTGTTTGTTGTAGTATTGTCATTTTATTGTCCTTTTTTAAGCCAACCATCCGTATGAATGGATGGAATGTTGATCATTATTTTATGAAGAAGTGTTTGAAACTGTTCGAGCTCTTCAAACGATAAATGCCCAAAGAACTCTTTTTCATTAGCAGTTGCTTGTGCGATAAGCTGTGGTACAAGTGCTTTTCCCTCGTCCGTTAAGATAAGCTTTCCCGAACGCCTGTTAATGCCTGTTCCATGGATGATAAGACCACTTTGAACGAGCCTCTCCACCACACGTGAAATGGATCCTTTGTCCACCTCGATATAGGTTGAGAGCTCCCCGACAGAACATGCACTTTCATCATACAAACTGACTAGAATGCACCACTGAGCCACAGAAATACCATGTCGTGCGAGTTTTTTTTCAAACCCTTGGTGTGTGCATGTGGTCAGCCTATTCAACCAATAACCCACGTGTTGTTTTAAAATAATTTTCTTCATAGATTATATATAGTTGATGGGGCAACTGTTGTCAAGACAATTATTACTGCTGATTATTCTGTAAAATTTTTTAGGGGCTATCCTAGATAACCGAAAAAATATTACCAAGCGTTAAAGCAAAAATTGTTGAAATTAATGCATGTCAATAGTGCTCATTGATTGAATAACGTCGCTTAAAATGATTTTTTGTAGACTATAGGGTGAGAGGGGGGCTTTTACTCCCCTCATTGCTCTCCATAAATTCTGTATTAAGAACCCGATTAAAAATATTTAACTAAAAAATGATCATTAATTAACCATTTATTATCCATTCCGCTCTAGCTTGTAACATGGTGCAATCTGTTATCGCGGAGAAAAATCATGCGACGCTTCGTTCCCCTTTCCTTTATTCTCCTATCCATGTCTTCAACCATCGCTTTAGCATCCAAAGTCTTCCAAAAAGAAGATCAGCCATTCCCCCAAGAAAAACATTCTTTTCCCGTCAATTCTCTGTCTAGTTCCCAAAGTAGCCTAACCTTGAGCTCAAATAGTATCACGTCAAACATAGGCGACACACTTTCTGCAACAGCACCCTCTTCCTTGGTGACATCAAGGCATGCCCTTCCCCCAGATTTGATGCAGGATATTAATCAACGGGAAAACAAAGACACATTGAAACGAAAACACTTCCAAGCACAAAAAATCAGGAGTTACAACAATGCTGTGGGAGCGTTTAATATAATGCTTCATGACATGCATTTTGATGAAAGTGACGTGCCTTATTTAGCGAAGCATTTCGTAAAGGGGCAAAATGCCTTAATTCCTATAACAACAATTGCAGATATTTTTAAAGGGGCAGAAACGAAAGAGGATATAGCCTATGGCATTCTTCGTCTTGGCATGACAGCCCATAACACACACCTTGTCTCCCATATGCGTCATGATGTGACAAAAGATGCATTGGACGCCTTTGCCGGTGACTGTTATTATTTTGTGGCGTCCTGGTTTAACCGTTGTCTATCCCCGCTTTTTAAAGATTTGAACCTTTTGCCCCCCCATCGCCATCATCAAGAGTCTTTCTATCTTACAAGTATCGATGGGCGTAAACAAGGGCTTGAAAGCGCAGTGAGCGTGCTCATTATGTCAAAATGGGCCCTATACAGACTCAAAGAAGACGATCATCGACGCGATGCCATTCATTATAATGTGAATGAACTAAATGACCTTGTGACCCATTTTTACAAAACCCATAGCACGGCCATGCCAGGGGTGGATGATATCCTGCTTCAAGGTGCCCTCCTTGGTCAATGCGCATCGCAAATGACACTTTTAGGTAAAAACGCAACAGCAGAAGATCTTGGACTCTATCTTTTTTATGGAACATACGTCCCCATGATCCAAGATCGCCTACAGAAAAAAGATACGGATACCCCTTTTACATTCACAGATACAGGGGAAGCTCTTCACGTGGGGGATATGAAACATCTTTTGCGTCATATTTACGGGGAAAATTATAGTACATTTCAAACACGTAAAGTTCCCGAATACCATAGAATTTACACACAATTCCAAGGCCTTGTTGCAGAGATAAAAAAAGATCAAGAAAATCAGCTTTTGTGACAAAAACATTAGTGCTACCATGATGGGGTGGTGTGGTAGCCACACCCCATACCATTGAGGGAGCCTGAAGTAAAATGAGACAGAATGCACTAAAAGAAGAGGAATCGACCCTTGATGATTCGGCGACACCTCTGCCTTCTGTTCCCATGGCACAACGTATTGGCAAGCTTTTTGAGCAGGCGCGAGGCGAGCTAAATCTCTCCATTAAAACCATCGCTGATAAAATTCATGTGCGAACCCTTTACCTCGAGGCCATTGAAAAGGGGGAATTTGATCGTCTCCCAAGTGCGCTTTACGCTGCTGGGTTTATTCGCCTTTATGCAAGACATTTACATTTAGATGGTGATGAGATTTTGCGCCGCCTCGATCTTGCAAGAGAGAATCCACTTGCTCACAGCACACTCATTCATGCAAAGCCCTCTATTGAACCTAATCGTTTTGTTATTTTTACTTCTCTCATTTTAAGTCTTATTTCCCTCGGTCTTGTTTTCTTTGTCTTTTGGGGACAGGGAACAGAACCACTGATTGAAAGGGATATCCATGCGCCTGAATCCTTTCTACATTCTCCGTTAACACCCTCAACAGGAAGAGATAATGGGGGCGAGGATGCTCATGCTGAAGTAGATGAATCTCATTTGGAGGGGGGGCCCATTTTAGATCATGAAGAGGATCTCCTGCATCCTTTACCTGATCTTGTGAATGAGGAAAATGCTTCGGGAGAACCTTCATCGGCTTCTGAAAATAAGCTTATTCTTTTTGCTCATGGTGATTGCTGGATGGAAATACGAATCCCTGAAAAAATATTGTTTTCAGGGATTTTGAAAGCTGGAAAGAGTTATACCGTCGATCATTATAACGATGTAATGTTGAGTGTTGGGAATGCGCCTGTTCTTGACATACGCCTTGGAACAATAGTTTTGCCACCTTTGAGTAAGGCCCATAGCGTTGTGAAAAATGTTTCTCTTTCCGATTATGTTGTAGAGCATACCATCAAAACCCCCCTCTCATAGGTTGTCGACGAGGGCGATAAAACATCCTGTAAAGCACCTCATATCATCTTGAGATTGTAATATTATTACTTTTTTTAAAAAATTTGCAAATCATATATTCCATTAAGGGTTCGTTAATAAACTTTCCTATAAACTCATAGCTAGATTAGTTTGCATCCTATGATAAAAAACTAAGCTTAACTGAAATTGAGTTACCAAAAAAGATATTAAAATTTATTTAAATTTTTTATCATTTAGGAGGTAGCCATAGAAAGGAATATATCATGATACTAAATCGTTTTAAGCAGACACTTTTCATCTGTAGCTCTGTTCTTACGTTAAGTGCCGTTACTCCTGAAAACCTTTACGCAGCGGAAAAACCTGATAATCCTATTGAGAGCAAACCGACCCCCTCAAAAGTTGATGCACCATCAAAAGTCGATTCACCCGAATCAATGAAAAAAGAAACAGAAGTATCATCCACTGCTCAAAAAATCGATACCTTTGGTTTTAATGAGGCCACATTTAAAACACTCCAGGCACTTGGTTTTGGTTCTCATAATGCTATTCAGCAACAAACGGATGTCCAATCTGAAAGGCATCTTCAAAAAATGACCGAAAATCTCTACAGCGGATTATGGTTCCTTGTGTGCGCTACACAACGCCACCTGTATAAAGA
>JAIESS010000217.1 GCA_019745755.1 Alphaproteobacteria bacterium | reverse complement strand
TCCCGCTGTGATTCATATTGATACGGGCCTTAACCGTACGGGGCTGCGTTATGACCGCATGCAGCATGCCATTCTGGAGGCGAGCCTGTCAAAACTAGATATCGCTATGGTGATGAGCCACCTTGCATGCTCTGATGATGCTTTGAATCCTTTTAATGAACTCCAGCGCAAACGTTTTGTGGAGGCTGTAAAGCAGCTAAATCTTCCTTTAAGACCTAAACTAAGCCTTGCCAATTCCTGTGCTATTGGACTTGGTGCGGATTATCATTTTGATATGGCGCGGCCTGGCAGATCATTGTACGGATGCGCCCCATCGCCCACAGCTGTGGAGCTTGCTCTTAAAAATACACTGCGTTTATGGGCACGTATCTATCAGCTTCAAACCGTACCCGTAGGTGAAACCATTGGTTATGGCCAATCCTATACAACGCATAGTGACCGTACAATTGCCACGATTACCCTCGGCTATGCTGACGGCTTTGCATGGAAGGCTGGTGTATCAGAGCATCAGCCATTTGTCATGATTGGCGCGTTTAAAGCGCCTATTGTTGGGCGTATTTCTATGGACCTGATCACTATTGATGTAACGGATGTTCCTAGTGAATACGTTTACGAGGGGGCCGTTGTAGATGTTCTTAATGATGAAATTACGGTGAATCATCTTGCTAAATGGTTTTCAACACTTCCCCACGAGGTCACCTTGAAGTTTGGTGATCGTTTACAGAAAAATTATGTTGAGTAGAACTATGTTTGTGATTCGTTTCATTGAATTTATTGGTTTTCATGCCCTTGATATGGTGTCGTCTTTAGGCCGGCTTGGTGTCTTTATTATGCAGACATGCCGGGCCATTATCTCACCGCCGTGGTATCCGAAACAGTTTTTGGTACAGCTCTTGAATGTGGGTTACCTCTCTCTCCCTGTCATCGGGCTTACGGCCATTTTTTCCGGCATGGTTTTAGCCCTTCAAAGCTATACCGGGTTTTCCCGTTTTAATGCGGAGAATGCCATTGCCACTGTGGTTGTCCTCTCCATCACACGGGAACTTGGCCCTGTTCTTGCAGGCCTTATGGTAGCCGGACGCGTAGGGGCAGCCATGGCAGCGGAACTTGGTACCATGCGTGTAACGGAGCAAATTGATGCCCTTACGACGCTTTCCACAAACCCCATGCAATATCTCGTAGCACCACGTGTGCTTGCAGCCCTCATTAGCCTTCCCATCCTTGTCCTGATTGCGGATATTATTGGTGTTATGGGCGGCTATGTGGTGAGTATTTATCAGCTCGATTTTAATGCGAGTAATTACATCAGCCAAACCATTCATTTCTTAGAGGCACGAGATGTCATATCAGGACTTATCAAGGCCGCCGTTTTTGGTTTTATCATTGCGCTCATGGGATGCTATCACGGCTACAATTCAAAGGGGGGCGCTGCGGGTGTGGGGCAAGCGACAACAAACGCTGTGGTTTCCGCATCGATTCTCATTCTTCTTTTTAACTATGCGCTCACGGCGCTTCTCTTTGACCGGTAAATAATAATGACGCCACCTAAAATAAAAGTTGATCAGTTATGCAAAAGCTTTGGCACAAAGGCCGTTCTTGATGAATTAACCTTAGAGGTAAAATCCGGCGAGTCCCTTGTCATTATTGGTGCATCCGGTACGGGTAAATCGGTCTTCATCAAAACCATTCTCGGCCTTATTCAAGAAGATTCGGGGGATATCTTCATCGACGGTGATAAGGTCACAGGACTGTCCCAGCGTGCACGCCAAAAATACATGAAAAAGTTTGGTATGCTCTTTCAAGGCGGCGCCCTCTTCGATAGCCTCCCTGTTTGGGAAAATGTGGCGTTTACACTGCTTCAGGGAACAAGTAAACATGGAAAAATATTAAATAAGAAGGACGCAAAAGAGGTGGCCATTGAGACTTTGCGCTCCGTCAATTTAGCCCCTGATGTAGCAAATCGTTATCCAGCAGAGCTTTCGGGCGGCATGCAAAAACGGGTCGCCTTAGCACGAGCCATTGCGGGACAACCTGATATTATTTTCTTTGATGAGCCAACAACGGGGTTGGATCCTATTACAAGTAGCACCATCAATCATCTTATTCGTGAAAATGTCAAAAATCTTGGTCTTACCTCTGTTGCCATTACCCATGATATGGGAAGTGTGCGCTCCATTGCGGACCGTGTGGCCCTTCTTCATAATGGCCGTATTCAATGGCAGGGGTCCGTAGGTGATCTTGATCATGCGGATGATCCCTTTGTTCGCCAATTCATCCACGGCCTTCGCGATGGTCCTATGAAGGTTGTGTATTAGAAAATGCAATAAATTAAGAAAGCTGCATGCAGTCTTTTTCTGGACAAATTTAATAAAATTGATACGATCAAGGATCAGAATCTGCTATTAAAGGTCCCTATTGTATGCATCTAAATCGTTTTAGCGTTTATTTTTCCTTTCTCGTTTTTTTCTTTTATAACGATGCGCGTGCTATGGATACGTCTCAAAAAGCTCTTCCTGAAAATGTTCTCCTTGATGTTGGGACGGCAATACATCGGGGGATTGAGCGCATATTAGAAATTACTCCTGAGAAGGAAGCAGTCCTTGCTGATGAGCATACTCTACGTGAGTTTTTTGTGGCGACGCAGCTTAAAAAATTTGTAGAAGAGGTCCCAGAATTCATACAAGTGGCATCGATTTTCTTTTTAGAGGGTGGGTTTCAAAAAAGTGGTTCTTTCTCCTTTGACACATTATTTGATGCCCTTGATCACGGAGCTATACGTGTTTTTTCTGAGTATCTTCAATCCATCCCCAAAATTTTTAAACCCTTGGGATTAACAACCCCGCGCCCCGATCACCCCGAATATCAATTTATCCCAACGGGTAAACCACTCCAGGCAAATGCTTACGGCCCTGTTAACGCGTATGGTAAAAAGCATCTCAATCAATTTCGTGTGTTTGTGACTGAGCTTCGCCTTGATCTTTTGCCTGAAGATATAGCGCTTCGATCAATGGATTATCTAAAGCAAAGCCTCAATCCTATGCATGATCGTTTAAAGGATCTTTCATGTAAAAACAACATGACATTTGTGGAGGCAAAGGAGTATGCGCATCTTCTTGTTCATCATTTTTTGTCCAAAAATCAAACGGCAATATATTTGTACAAGTATGATGCAGAACTATATTATATCCTTAAAAAAGCAGCCCCAGAAATTTTTAATGCCCTTGTCTTTGGCCCGCAGTTTAATCATGTAGCTATTGATTTGCGTAAAAGCGGTGTTGATAAATGGGCAGGAAAAAATTTTGAAAAAGGCATTGATATTTTTTTTGACGACATTGGTCAAACACACAAAAATGGACGTATAGATAATGGAAAAAGCCGTTGGGGGTTATTGACGCTTGATTCGGTTCAAGGAGATTTAAACGACGAGCATGTAAAAATCCGCCAAACCTCTATCAAAATTCCATTAAAAAATGAAAAGGATAACTGTTGCTATATAGAATTTGTAACACGTTTACCCCAGGATATGTCATTGCAAGGGAGTGAAAGGGAGTCTGCCCCTGTTTATGAAGGTTTTCATACGTATAATGCAACACAGATTTATACCTCAAATCGTTCTGATAACGCACTGGATACTAAAAAACAGGATTATAATGATGAAACGCTAAAATTAGAAATTGAGAGTAATCTAAAAATCGCACGCCAAGAGTTGCAAAGAAGTATTTTATAGGATATTTGCGCAAATGAGATTGTTTATGTTATTGTTTATGTTGTT
>JAIESS010000192.1 GCA_019745755.1 Alphaproteobacteria bacterium | reverse complement strand
TTCGTTCGAAAAGTAATGTAGAAATGATTATCTCCAGGCAAGCCATCCTTTTCCACATGCTTTAAAGCATCTTTTACTATGGTGAGAAGGGCGTCGTGAACCATCCCATCGAAGTCAAAGTAACGCACCATCATCCTCTTTATTTTTGAGCTGTCAATATCCTGCACAATATAATGGATCTTTACGGATTGCTATCTGAAAAAACGGGAAAAATTAAAATAAAGCGAGGGGCTTCTGTTGCCCGGTGCCCCTCCAACCGCGTTTAGGCGATGTTACGCAGCTGCTGATACAGAAACTGCAGAATGAGCCGCACCCATAGAAGGTGTTAGGATCATTCCTTTTACATTAGCCAAAACGAGTGCTTTCTTTGTATTTGCACTTAGTTTAAAAAGCCCGATAACGGTGGTACAATACCGAGTAAACACTATATCTTTCAACGTACGTCGATGCTATTTCGCCCCCGCCACAACACTCTCAAGCTCGAGCGCTCTGGTGGAGGCGCCGGGTACCGCCCCCGGGTCCGCTCCATCTATTGCATATAGCTTTTATCACCATATCTAGGAAAACCTAGCACTTATAGTATAGGTGTTTTTTTCTCAAAATTCAATTCCTTATAAAATTCAATTTTCAGAGGCCCCATAAATGCTCCCTCATACCCCTTTCAAGAAAGATCAAAGGATTTAAAAAAGTTTGTTTGCAACGGCCAATAAGTCCGGCTAAGTTAAATGATTCCTATGATTAAGTGAGCATTATATGACAACAAAGACCGGTCTTACCCCATCCGAAATTTCAGCTGAATTTTCCCTTGAACAAACAAGGCGCGCCACGGTGACTGGCATGGAGAACATGCTCTACCAACCGATTAAAATCCTCGATCACGGATTCATCCGTGTGATTGACTACATGGGCGATGATAATGCCGTTGTGCAGGCTGCTCGCGTGTCTTATGGGAAAGGCACCAAGAAAATTAGTGAAGACAGGGGACTGATCCGGTATCTTTTACGACATAAGCACACAACCCCTTTTGAAATGTGCGAACTTAAACTGCATGTTAAGATGCCTTTTTTTGTTGCGCGTCAATGGTTACGGCATCGAACTGCTAGTGTGAATGAGTATTCGGCACGTTATTCTATTCTTGCACGTGAATTTTATATTCCAGAGCCAAAGCACATTGCAAAACAGTCCACCTTGAACCGTCAAGGACGCGCCTCCTCATTTAGCCCGGAAGAGACAAAAAGCATCACAGACTTACTACGCAGCGATGCGGAACAAGCCTATGCGCATTATCAAGAACTCCTCAATGAAAATGAAACAGGCGAAGTTCTTAATGAAGGTCAAGACGGTTTGTCACGTGAATTGGCTCGGATGAATTTAACACTCAACTACTATACGGAATTCTATTGGAAGATAGATTTGCACAACTTAATGCATTTTATTCGCCTTCGTGCTGATCCTCACGCTCAATATGAAATTCGCGTTTATGCCGAAGCCATGTTGGATATCTTAAAACACTGGGTGCCGCACACCTATCAAGCATTTATGGACTATCATATGGAGGCATGCACTCTCTCCAAACAAGCACTGTCCGTGGTCAAAAGTAAGTTGCGTGGAGAAAACGTGACCCAAGAGTCAACGGACATGTCACCGCGTGAGTGGCGCGAGCTAGAATCCCTTCTTGAGTAGAAGGAAGCTTAATACCTAGCGCGCTATCCATCGGCGCGGCATCGCCCAACGCAAAATAAACCACGTCCCAAGAACCCCAACAAAGAAGTTAATCGCAACTTTGATCACAACGGGTAGATCTGCACCTAGGAGGAGATATTGCAGCCATAAAACCGGCAACTCGTGGACGATGAAGACAAGATAAGCATAATCGGACCAATTACTCCAAAAGGCTGACTTCTTTCGTGAAAAATGAGAAAACACTAAGATTAAAGAGATAATTTGAAACAGACAAAACGTCCCATGCAAGCTCGTGCGTACAATTATCGGCATGCCATACTCATTGATAAGAGGAAAAGCCTCAAGGAGCATACCCCCCTCGCGAAGGAACTGTCGAATCTCAGAACCATAAGCACCTTCTTCAATAGCACTTAGGGAAAACCCCATATAGATCCCTCCTAAAGCCAGCGTGATCATTCCAAAAATTGGCCACTTTCGTGCATACTTCTGCACTAAGTTTTCGTTAAATGCCGTTAAATTAGTTCCAAGCATTAATCCTATTAAAAAATAGAGTGCAAGAAATATAAAGCGCCCGCCTTGTATACTAAAGATCCACCACAACTTAACCCAATATATAGCACCCCAGTAAAAATCAGAAACGCCAAGGATCAGACAAGATGCAAGAATCACACTTAAGACAGCGACATGAGGGTGCGTCACGATTGCCTTCCCTCCTTTCTGGATGATCCAACGAAAAGGAGGTAAAAACCGATAGCATAAGCACCCAAGACCAGCATAGAGGAAGAGCGCGTAGAGCACCCAAAATGGACCACTTACGGATAAGTCATGTTCAAAATAATAGCTGGTCATATACTCAAGAAGCGATATACTTTTGCCTTCCACCAAAACGTTTGAGGGGTAAACCAAGAGCGGCCCAACCAAGAGAATGCCTAAGACAAAAATCCACCCAAAGCTTTTCCATCGCTTTGCAAAAAAGCGAACAATCCCGTTTCTCTCGAGAGAAGAGACTGTGAAAAGTCCCATGAGGAAAAACAAGCCAGGCATAACCATGCTATTGGAAAACATATAGACAAAATCAAAAAAGCTTGATCGATCAATGTCTTGCAAGAAATGGAGTCGCCCCCAGGTGCTAGCATAGGCATGTGTCGAATGATCAAAAGCTAGAATCAATAACAAGAAAGCACGTGCATAATCCAAATATAGATAACGCTCTTTTATGCCCTGATCACTCATAGAACCCTCTTCAATCCTGGAACCTTAAGGAGAATCTTTTGCACAATTGTCCATGAAACGATTAAGCTTATGGACACAGTAATTAAGAACTTGATGAAAGCGGGCAATTCGTCCCCATACATCCAGTAGTGAATCCAGACAACAAAACTTTCATGAATCAGGTAGATACCATAGGAAGAGACACTCAGTGACATCAACGTTTCATTTTCCCCATTGAAAAAACGGTAGAAGAAGGAAAGACAAAACAAAACCTGAAGCGCGCAAAAAATGCCATGCATGGTTGTTCGCACAAGCACAATCATCATGGATGCATAGGGAATATCCCAGGTTTCTTCTGCAAAACCATCATTTCTTAGAAAACTTCTAAAATCCATATTATACACGCCCTCATCCAGCATGGAGAGTGTATAACCAATGTAAACAACCCCAACTACCAGCGTTAGAATCAAGAGTTTCTTCCATTGTTCAGCAAGAGACTTCCAAAGCTCTCGATCTTTCAGCACCTGACTTCCTCCAACTCCAACACCAACAAGGAAATAAAAGCTGAGCATCATAAACCGCGATGCTTGAACATGGAACACACGCCCCCACCCAATAAACCAAGGAGCCCCCCAGATCAAATCAGAGACGCCCAAGAGAATCGCACTTATAAGACAAAATGTTAAAAACCCCTTAAGCGGATGATAAAACATCCACGCAACAAAGGATCCGATCCCTTTTGTGACTATGGGTATGAGTTTATGCACCAGTGTGAAAATGATGACCATGAGCATTAAATAATAAAGGAACCAGAAAATCCCCACCTGTATATTGTCAGCC
>JAIESS010000086.1 GCA_019745755.1 Alphaproteobacteria bacterium | reverse complement strand
CTTTCATGATTGCATCAATTCTTGCACTTGCATCGTTTTCTGTGGCTTTAATTTTTTCTTCTTCCTCCGCAAGGACTGTTTCTTCAAAAGTAGTATAAAGTTTCATACGCTCATCAAGGGATAGAGACGATTGTTTTGTAGCGGGTGTTTTTTCTCTTTCATCCACAGCAGATTGAGAGGATGGTATTGCGGCGGGTCCCGTTACCGTTAAAGCAGGCTCCGTAGAAGGCGGCTGCGTCGCTAGTGTAGGGTTTTGCTCAGGAGAAGGAGGTACGCTCTCTGTTTCTGATAAAATTTGTGTGGGCTCACTGTGATGCTCGCCCATACCTAGGAAAGATTTTATACGATCAACAAGTGTGGAAAGCCCTCGACCTTGATGGGAAGAACTATCACAGCTTGTGAGAAAAAGAGACAATCCTCCTAGAATCAAAAAAGGAGAGACACAATGTACAAAAAATGAAACACATTCTTTTGGGATATTTTTTAATTTTTTTTTCATAAGGTATATCGCTCTTTATGATTGCATTTATGGATAATCTTAGTGATATTTTTGTGCAAAGTGGCTAATAATAAGCAAAAGACAACCATCGAAACTCGTTAAGGTGTGTCTTTTATCCTACAGGTCCCCCTGGATTTACACCATTCCGCAAGTTTTATGTGTTGTTAAAATAAATTATTTGTTAACCTTTAGATGGTTTAATATCAATTGTATAACCATTAGAGGATAATTAACATGCGTACTAACATACTTAACAAAATGCTGGCTATGGCTGGCACAGCGCTTCTTCTTGTTGCTTGCGAAAGCGGCGGTGACAAGGACGTTCAAGAAGTAAACGTTTCAACAAAAGCGATTCCAGGTAGCTCCGAAGACTTCAAGCAAAATGTAAAGGATCGTGTATTCTTTGCTTTGAACAAGTCCAAAGTAACAGCTGCTGAAGGCGCAACAATTCATGCACAAGCTGCTTGGTTCAAGATGTACCCACAAACAACAGCAATGGTCGAAGGTCATGCCGACGAACGTGGTAGCCGCGAGTACAACCTTGCGCTTGGTCACCGTCGTGCAGATGCTGTGAAGAAAGAACTTGCTAAGCACGGTGTTGGTGCTGATCGCCTTAAGACAATTTCTTATGGTAAAGATAAGCCACCTGTACAAGGTACAGGCGAAGCAGCATGGCAACAACAACGTACAGCAATTACGATTGTTAACTAAGCTTACGCTTTACATATACGATAAAAAACCAGGCCTCGCGCCTGGTTTTTTTATGACTGTAACACATAACCTTTCCTTAAAATCGATACAATACATCAATAATTCTCTCATTAGTTAACCACATATTAATCATATTGCCCTAACTGAATACCTGCGTATATCAGTAAAGGATAAGTAATATGATAAAAAATTTATGTATTCATTATTTAAGCATGTCATTTCTTTTTGGGCAATCTATTGCATGGAGTATGGACTTAAGGGATGAGGTCATCAATGACCCTTCCTCCGATGTGGCCCCGACAGCGTTGACAGAGCATCCCAACGCAACAAAGGATCAATCAGAGACAGCGGACTCAAAGATGGAAGACATGTGCACGTCCACCTATTTTCTCTCACGTCCGCCAAAACAAGTTGAAACACTCCCACCAGAGGCCTTTTATGGTGATGATACGGTATCCTCTGAAGCGAGTCGGCTCTTGGAGCGTCCATGGCTTCCATCCCTTCATGTTTACGGCGGTGGCATTCGAGGCATTATCCCCGCAACAGTCCTTCGTGAATTTGAAAAACTGACAGGGGAACAAACAATTCACACATTTGATTTCTTCAGTGGCACCTCCACAGGAGGTATCGTTATAGGAGCTATCACCGCCGGGATTCCTGCACGAGATGTTGTTAAGCTTTATAAAAAAAATGACCCTACAATCTTCGCGCCCACCATGTATTTTAATCCTTATGGTGTTAGAGGACCTCAGTATGATATTAATAATCTAAGATCTGTCCTTGAAACTTTTACAAAGGGACGGACCCTTGGCTATCTTCATAAAGATGTCCTTATCCCGTGCTTTGATGTGAAAGGTATGAAACCTCAGATCTTTAAGAGCTGGTCGGCCCGACTCAATGAGAGTCACAACTTCTGGTTAACAGATGTATTAAGTGCCACAGCAGCGGCGCCTACGTACTTTTCACCGGTGCAGTTCCACAATTACCCCTATGAGCCAGATCACCGTAATCGCCGTGAGTTTATTGGTGTAGACGGGGCCATTTTTGACAATGCATCAACATCCACAGCCTTTAACTCTATCCAAGAATTGTATGGAACAGATATCAATCATTTGGCTGTCGCTCTTGGAACAGGAAAAGAAGCCGTTGTCTCACCAAGTTATGAATCTCTCAAAGAAATGGGGGCTCTGGCGCTTGCTCCCAATTTGATTAACTGGATGATTACGGCCAACGTAGGAAAAACAGAATACGAAATGCCGCGCTACCTCAAGCCCATCGGCAATGTGCAGCAGTATTATGAGTTTAATCCAATAATTGATAGTGACCATGCAGCATTGGACAATACGTCACCTGAAATCTTGGATCAACTTGAGCAGTATGGGATGGACTTATTTGAGAATGAAGATACAGATGCATCTATCCAGAAGCTTTTAAGTCGCCTAGACTTCATTCATGAAAATGGCCTCGTTGCAAAAAAAATATCAGAACAGCGCTAATATTAGGCTGTATTAAAAGAAGTTCGCTTTATGATACATATGGGCACGACACACAAAGAGCTCCTGAGATCTTTGTGTGTCGTGCCATCCCATTTACTTATTTAACCGTGAGATGTTTGTTTAATATGAGCTTTTTGATTTTTTGAAGGATGTATAGTGCATTTTACTTCATAATTAAGCGCATTATTTTTTAATGCTCCCTTAACAGCATTCTTTGCCTTACCAAAAAATCCTGCGTCAGGTTTTTGATGCGCACCATAATTTTCAAGCGTCACAACATAATCCACCCCCACTTTCATGACACCTTTACATTGTGTTAGTGAATCTTTCATGGCGTTACTTTGATCAAAATCATCAGGCGTAACAGCCACTTTAAATGTCTTTACATTTTTATTCTCTCGTAAAGACAACTCTACAGGATGGCTTTTCCCTGGAGCAATACCCTCCATTTGAAGTCCCTCATCCACCCCCGTGGGAAGAAGCAACGCATTAAGGGTTTCCTTTGTTTTATTGACGATGGTGATGTTGGAATAGGCACATGCTGCCCCTAAATTTATTTTATGCTGACAGTTTTGCGCACACCATGTATAATTTTCCTTATCATAACATACGTTTTTTTTACACTTTTCTGTACAGCTCCCGCCACGCTTTAGGAAGTCTATTTTACTTTTGACAAAAGATTTCTTCTGAGGTGTCCAATTTTCACCGTGTTCAATATCCTCCGTTTCAGGATCAATCTCCCTGTAACCCTGGGACTGTTCTTTGAGTTGCTTCGCCTTGCCTGCAAACGCCTGGGATTCAGCACTCATAGAAATACCCATAAAAAAAGCGAGGAGGGCATATCTCATTGTTCGTTCCATGTACTTGGTATTATTCCTAAATTTACCCTAAAACGTAGAAGTTAATATTTCCCTAACAACAGATAAGTTTGGATCATTTAATTTCTGGCGCCCTCTCCACTTAGATATACATTACAGCATATAAATTAATAAAAAATTAACATTTCTTATGAGATAAGAATTTATTA
>JAIESS010000064.1 GCA_019745755.1 Alphaproteobacteria bacterium | reverse complement strand
ATCTCGCGGTAGACTCCTTCACGCTGCATTTTTTTCTTTAATGCGCGCAGTGCTTGGTCCACATTATTATCACGAACGCTAACTTCCACTAGTATCAACTCCTTCCCGGGCCTATCAGCCACATTTCAACGTAGTGTAATGCATATCATCTTTCCTTACAAGGCTTATTCTTGTTTTCTGAAGGTTGTGTGAAGCTTCTTCGTCAACCCTGCATTAAATTCTTTTGACAAATTTGACATAGACCGTTCGTCACAGTAAAATTACAAAAGATAAACATCATTACTTTATTTCCTTAAAAATTTTTTGCATAAGTGTTGAAAAAGCGTAGTCCGAAAGATTGTCTAGGCTTACCCACTCCCCCTTCATATGACATGTATCGTTTATATTTTTGCCATGATGGATGGATACAATAAGCTTGAAGTGCGAAAAAATATGCTGAACAGTAGATATATACATTGATTCATCGATTTTAAGAGGGGAATCAGTGAAATCCGTCATAGGACACTGCCATAATCCACTCAAAAGCCCTTTTTCTCTGCGTTTTTGGATAAAAATCTTCTTATTATCCTTATAAATCCAACATGTTGCATAACGTGTCGGAATACTTCTCTTCACTTCTTTTATGGGAAAATTTTCTTGAATACCAAGGCCATAAGCCCGACAATCACCATGAATGGGACATATAGAACATTTGGGTGATTTCGGTGTGCATACCTCCCGCCCCAAATCCATTAAGCTTTGTGCAAAAAAGGCCGAATCGCCCTTTTTTTGCATTAATACAGACTCACACTCCTTTTCATAGGGTTTGATGATCTTTAGAAGACCTTTAACAGTATATTTCAAGGCAAAAAGGCGAGAAAACACCCGAAAGACATTACCGTCTATGGGAACATAAGGCTGATTGTAAGCAATAGCCATGATGGCGGCTGCCGTATAATCACCAATTCCAGGAAGGGCTTTTAATCCTTCAAAAGTCGTTGGGAACATTCCATCAAAATCCTTCACGATTATAATCGCTGCCTTGTGCAATTGATGGGCACGCCTATAATATCCAAGCCCCTGCCAATAATTCAGTACTTCATCAATGGAAGCATTACCGAGGTCATTCACCGTTGGAAACCGAGCCATAAACCGTATAAAATAAGGAATGACAGTGCGAACCGTTGTTTGTTGCAACATGATTTCACTAACCCACACACTATAGGCCCATACGCTCTGTGGCTCCTTTTTTTCTCTCCACGGGAACATTTCATGATTTTCTTTGTACCAATTAACACTTTTTTCAATAATACTGGGGTACACTATTATTGTTGGAGCATGAGGCTCTGTTTTTTGTGGTGTTTTTTGAAGGGGCAATATCATATGAAAAAAATCGAATCCCTCGTGCAGAAAATTACGGATAAGGCTATTAAGGGTGATGCTCGCTTCATTGTGCAGCTTATTCTTGAGTGGCCTAAGATCGTTGGCCCTCACCTTAGCACACTCACCCATCCGGAAAAAATTATTTTCAAGAATAAGATCTATGAGGATGGACGTCTTCATGTACAAGTCATTCACTCAGCTTATGCCTTTGAACTGAGTATGCAACAGGACACCCTGATTGCTCGTATTAATGGTTTTTTTGGACGCGAGCTTGTAGGAAAGATTATTTTAAAACATGGTGGTCATGTTTTTAAGACGCTTTCACCTACAACAGCCATCTCAGTAACTCCTGCGCATATAAGTCAGGATATATTAAAAGCCGTCAACCATGTTGGGGATTTTGATCTTCAGCAAGCCTTATTATCGTTGGCAAAACATCTTCCTTAAAAAATATAAATTACATCAAAAAAATTAATAATTTTTTAACTAATTCACCCTACTTGATCTGTGTAGAGATAATCTTAAATGGAGATCATTATGGGGAAAGTTAGCACAAAAAAAACACTGGCGACGCTAGCAGCTATGGCGTTGATGATAGGAATGGTTTCAGTGGGGCCGTCCATTGCAAGTGAGCATGAGGATCATCATGCTAAGCCCAAAATGGGGATGAAAGAGCACATGCGGCATGGCATGCACAAAATGAAAGAAAAAGCGAAAAATATGAAACATCATATGAAAGAAAAAGCGAAACATATGAAAGAAAAAGCGAAGAATATGAAAAATCGTGCGAAGGTGAAAGCTAACGAAATAGGGGAAAATTAGTCTTTTTCTAAGAAAAGTAGGTTCAAAAAAGCAAGAATGCGTTCCTTTAACCACTGCTCTCTCATGACCCTGTTAATTACAGCAGGGTCATAAGCGTTTTTCATAATTTACTGAGTATTTATAATAACGCTAAGCTCATTGTTATAGATGCCTTTAAAAAAGCCATTATCTAAAACAATAACCTCTTTCGGATAATTACCTGTATAAAAATGATTTGTAAAATAGCGATTTTTTATATGAATGGGGATAAGAAATTCTCTTTGGCCCGTTATACACGAATCATTAAAGAATGCAGTGAATTGTTCTCCCTTAAATTCAAATGAAAGACAAAGTATATTGCCATCTCGCTCTGGATCTACGTTGTCCTTTTCTTTAGAAGGATAAAAATCGCCATCGCGGGCTTCAGCTACTTGGTAGAACTGATGCATAACATCAATATCTTTTGGAAAACTTTCTCTTAACGGAAGATGAACAACCATTTTCTTTTGGATAGCATCATTTTGATTATCCATCGCAAATACTTCGGTGGAAAATCCGCCCCAAAAAATAAGAATAGTGTTTATTATTAGTGCAATCTTTGGAAGAGAACATCGCATTGGCACATCATTTCATGTGAATTTTGGCCTCATTGTAGATAAAAAAACCAAAAAAATAAACTCAATTGATGTCTTTTGTTAATTTTTCAGAAGTAGTTTTTTCACGTATCATCGTTTCAAGCGTAAGGGTTTTTTCCCAAATTGTTTGGCCAATATGATCCAGTTTTGCACTGATATCACGAATCTCAAGGCCTGCCTGGAGATTGATATGATAGTCTAGCTCTGCACGCAACCGATCCCTCGCTTCTTGGCGATTTTGACTCATAATAATGACGGGTGCCTGTACTGCGGCAAGGCAGGAAAGAATAAGGTTAAGAAAAATATACGGGTAGACATCAAAATGTCCAAAGAGAATAATATATGAATTCGAGATCATCCAAAGAGCAAGAAATATAAAAAAACTAATGATAAAGGACCAGCTTCCAGCAAATGCTGTCACACGATCCGCAAGCATTTGCCCAAACGTCAAACGGGCTTCTTCTAACTCCTCATACGTTTTAGCATTAAGAAGTATGTCATCAAACGATTTAAGACCAATATCACTTAGATTACAAATATGCGCACTCTCTTGAATTTGCTGTTTACGCCACTCTCTATAAAAATGGGTTCGATCCTTTATGCATATATAATCATTCTTAGCCAGAGTATGATGGAGAACAATCAGGTCAAGAAGAGATGGTTTTAAAAGTTCCACAGGAAAGAGATCTTTGCGCTCAAACTCCCTTTTACAAATACAACAATACTTAAGTGTCATGACATTCTATCCATCAATTTTAAGGACATTATTCTATGACCCTTAATATATGCACATGTGGTTTTTGTAAGCTTGTGCTTACCTCATTATAAAGAAGTAAAAGTTAACAAATAATTACAATCACATTAAAAAAAAGAGGAGCAATAAAGCTCCTCTTTTTGCTGTTGGA
>JAIESS010000153.1 GCA_019745755.1 Alphaproteobacteria bacterium | reverse complement strand
CCTTGAATGATTTTTCTCTGCGTTCCTTTTGTTTGATGCCTTCTTCGTTGTCCCTTACAAATGCAGATGCAAAGCTTGAGCCAGACCATAGGGTCAATGTAAGAATGCAAAGTGATATGCTTTTGAGAATAGTGATCATAAAGGTATCCTTATCGTTAAGTTAGAATCTTGAGACCGTTAGACCATAGGGTGTTCTCGTTAATTTTTTGTTAAAAGAAAGCGGCTGCCTTGAGGGATAAACGAGCGTTTGATGTCTTGTACTTGTCATTAATAATGTTTTTTATCCGCCAAACCGGCGAAAATGAAGGCGGTATGAAATTTAAAAAGCGTGATCAATTTCTACTGATTGATTCAAATGAAAAAATAAGAAGCTTGAAAAGTTTAATATGTCGTTAAAAATCATTTTCAAAGAATAGAAAAAGTGTGAAATAATTGTCAATTAAGGTTAATTTTTAGCTACATAGATATTAAGTTCATATTTCAGAACAATTAATAATAAATAAAAAATAATCGTTATTTTTCATAATTTTATGAAATAGTCTAGTATTTGTAAGGGCTTAGGCCTCTTGACGTTAGGCAATATTTGATTAACAATGATGATGTCAGAATAAGAAATATATACAGGAGGTTAAAATGGCTTACAAAAACCATGTGGACACTCTTCATTTTCGAAACGGCGAGATCAATAAAAGAATTTCTTCTGAACTGCGTAATCCCCTCCCGAACGATTATCGGATTCGCGAGCTCAAAAAGGAACGGTTGAGACTACAGGATATTATTTTTAAGCTAAGTGCTTGAGAGCTGTTATTTTTTAAGAGTAGTTGACTTAATCATTGTTATTCTCCCAATGCCCTGCTTGTGAGTCCCTTCACGCAAGCAGGGTTTTTTACTTAAGAGCTTTATTTGAAATTTTCACGAAAGATCGTTAAACTGGGTTTAGTGTACTTATTAAAAATTCCTTAAGGATAAACATGTCGCTCACTAGAAATATAATAAATGTTGCTATTCTTTTGACGTTTATTCTGATCCCTGTGTTTTCAGCCCATGCCAATTGTGAATGTGCAAATAAAAATGAGACGCTCTTTATTGAAACGTCATTTCAGAAAGTAGCGTTTGAGATTGAAGTGGCACGCTCAGAACCTGAACTCAAAAAGGGGTTGATGTTTCGTCGAACGCTTGCGGATAATTACGGCATGCTTTTTGTATTTGGGCGCCCGCATCGGGCGCGATTTTGGATGCAGAATACTTACCTGAGCCTAGATTTGCTTTTTCTAGACATGAGAGGGCGCATTGTTGAAATCATCCAAAAAACGACACCACTGTCGGAAAAAATATTAGAAACGTCGGTGAAAAATGTGAAGGCAGTCCTTGAAGTGCAGGGGGGAACCGTCGATCGGCTGAATTTGGGCGTGGGAGACAGAGTTCTCCATCGGGTCTTTAAAAATGCTTAAGCGTAGCTTTGAATTTAACGGGAGTTCTCTTTTATGATGTGCTTTAATCATCACAAGAAAAACAGTGTGGGTATCTGCAAACATTGCGGGCGAGGGCTATGCGAGGCGTGCGTCTCTCCTTTGCAAGAATCCGTCGCGTGCAAGGATCGATGTGAGAATCACGTAAGGCGCCTTGAGCAATTTGTCAATAAAGCAGTTCTTTCTCGTTATAACACTACATTTGTAGGAAGTATGCTCGTTGGTCTTCTCATGGCTGTTCTTGGATTCTTTGTGTCATCCAGTGAGTATCCCTCTAGTCCCTACGATATGATACTTTGGATTTTTGCAGGGTTGTTTTTTTTGAATGCCTTGCGTTATTTAGGACAAAGGAATGGTCCGAAGTAACCTCTTCAAGAATTAAATGCTTCTAAGAGGTCGCCCATTCAAAATTTAAGCGTTGCATTTTTTTAAAAAAAAACAATACCTTGTAGTTATGAATTTTTCATGGGCTATTTCTTTTTTCAGTGTTTCTAAACGGGCTTCCCTCAAGCGCAGCTAAGCGCGCACATATAAATTTAAAATTATCTCTGTTTATTATTTCTTAATTTTTGTTTATGACTCTATGGTCATATGAATTGGATAGAACATGTCTTACGTCGACTCTTTTTTTAATGCACTTGAGATCATCGATGGGATCTTTTGGGCTTATATTGGCTTTATGCTTGTGGTTTTAAGCGGCTTTTATTTCACGATTAAGTCTAAGTTTTTTCAACTCAAAGTATTGAGTGAGCCTATCAAGACTATAAAACAATTGAACCAAAATCGCGACAGCTCGCACGGAGTGCATCCCATCAAATTATATTTTGCCTCCATTGGCGGTATGATTGGACTTGGGAATATCGTGGGCGTGATCACGGCTATTATGCTGGGAGGGCCAGGCGCCTTGTTTTGGCTATGGATAGCTTCATTTTGTGGAGCCCTTATTAAGTATGCGGAAATTTTCTTAGGCATTAAATATCGCGTTAAAAACAAAGAGGGCGGGTACGATGGTGGATCCATATACTTTTTAAAAAAAGCTTTTAAATCGAAGTGGCCAGCTTTTTTTGTAAGTTTCTTGCTATGCATTTATGGTGTGGAGGTTCTCCAGTTTTTAGTTGTGACTGACACTATTGTGACGGTTGCATCCATCCCGCGCCATTATGTGATTGCGATGATGATTGCAGCTGTGCTCTATACGGGCATTGGTGGTATGAAGCGCCTTGCTAATGTCTGTACCGTATTGATGCCTGTTTTTGTGGTGCTTTATGTGAGCATGTGTCTTTATGTTATTGGAGCCAATCTGGACGCGCTGCCTGGTTTATTTAAAACAGTTTTAAAATCTGCTTTTACGGGGCATGCTGCGGTGGGCGGATTTGTGGGCGGATCATTCTTAATTGCGGCTCAACAAGGTGTTGCGCGCGCGGTGTATTCTGGTGATATTGGTATTGGGTATGATTCGATCATTCAATCGGAAACCCAAAATCCGTATCCCGAACGTCAGGCAAGGTTG
Organism: Alphaproteobacteria bacterium; assembly: GCA_019745755.1. Lineage (GTDB taxonomy): Bacteria > Pseudomonadota > Alphaproteobacteria > Paracaedibacterales > JAKBAR01 > JAKBAR01. Next base: position 723 of record JAIESS010000153.1, on the reverse strand, counting down.
GCGATTTTTGCTCTTTTGACGGATGCTTTTGTTTGTTCTATGAGTATGAGCGTTGTTCTGATTACGGATATCTGGCATCATTCAGGGATTAAACCCTCTGACTTTGTTGCAAAAGCCTTAGGCTTTTATTTTCCTCATATGGACATCTTCATGGGGCTTATCTTGTTTTTGGCAGGATTCACAACCATTATTGCTTATTATGCTGTGGGGTTGAAGAGTGCACGTTTTATATCCCCTCGGCTGGGTGGACTCATTTATATAGTGTATTCCATTTGTGCCTTTTCCATCTTTTCCTATTATGATCAAACAAAGGTTATGCTCATTATGAGTTTATCGGGTGGATTTTTGATGCTCCTCAATCTCTGCGGCATTTTGAAGCTTCGCCATGAAGTGAAGTTCATTTAATCAATGCCAGATAGAAGGTGGAGCTTAGTGCTCCACCGCTTCCTTAAGTCCTGGCAATAAATCAATGCCTTCCTCAATGGTCAAAGAGGCGTCACTAAGTGCTGTGCCAAATGTTTCGGAGCTCAATCCTAAGTGATGGCAAAAGAAATTTTCTTGCAGAGCAAAATGTGCAAGAATATCTTTTGGCGTTTCTAGCTCGTGGGGCGCCCTTAAATAGTTCACAAAAATATGGGGTATTTTCTCTTGCGTTAGGGCATCGGAAAAGCTTTGGCTGTGCGTAAAGTGTAAGCGCGTGTCTTGAAGTCCGTGTCCAAGCAT
>JAIESS010000179.1 GCA_019745755.1 Alphaproteobacteria bacterium | reverse complement strand
AATTTGTTAAATTTTAGACCGAGAAACGCATTCCCCCTTGAATTTTTTTAGGGTTCAAGGCAGTGTGAGAAGAAGGACTATATTCATTTTCAAAGGAACATTGCTTGCGTATTCACTCCGATGGTTGGAAATTTGTTGGCATTTTTGCCGCTGTAACACTTCTCTTTTTTGTGCTGAGCACAACCCTTGGATGGATGGGTATCCTTCTCACGGCTTGGTGTGTCTACTTTTTTCGTAATCCTGAGCGTATGACACCATCGCGAAAAGGTCTCATTGTGAGCCCTGCGGATGGTAAAGTAGTAGGAGTGCGCGAGGTTGTGCCACCCAAAGATTTTGACATGGGTGATGCTCCCCGCACGCGTATTAGTATTTTTCTTAATGTATTTGATGTCCACGTGAATCGCCTCCCCATCGGTGGAAGCATTAAAAAGGTCATTTATCATCCTGGCAAGTTTTTTAATGCAAGCCTCGATAAGGCCAGTGAGCATAATGAGCGTAATACACTTGTTATCGATATGGGCGATGGTCATGACCTTGCAGTGATTCAAATCGCGGGCCTTATTGCGCGGCGTATTCGCTGTGATGTGAATGAGGGGGATGCTGTTCTTACAGGGGAGCGCTACGGCCTTATTCGTTTTGGAAGTCGTGCGGATATTTACCTTCCAAAAGGAGTTAAATCTCTTGTGATTGAAGGACAGTATATGATTAGCGGCGAGACTGTTTTGGCAGATATAGCATCAAACGAGGATCAACGCGACGGGACGTACCGGTAGATGACGATGGAAGATGACAAGGTAGCGAATGATAGAGTTTTGGGCAAGCGGGCCGTCAATAAAGTAACGAAAACACGGGCAAAGACAGCTATGAATGCGATTGCCAATAAAACCATCACTAAATCTGCATCAAAAATTCCTGGAAAGAAAAAATGGACAGCTCTTAAAGGGGCTCTCCAAACCATGCTTCCCCGGGCTAAAAAGGGAAAGAAGACTTATCTTCTCACGGCTATGCTACCTAATCTTGTGACGTTGCTGGGGCTTTGTGCGGGAGTAAGCTCGCTACGTTTTGCCCTTATGGAACAGTGGAATTTTGCCGTAGTGGCGATTATTGTTGCGACGTTCCTCGATAGTATGGACGGTGCTCTCGCTCGTATGCTGAATGCCTCCAGCCGTTTTGGCGCGGAGCTCGATTCTCTTTCTGACTTTGCCACTTTTGGTGTCTCTCCCGCTCTTATCATGTATCTTATTGCGTTTAAAGAATTTGGATCATTTGGTTGGATGTTCGTTCTTTGGTTTGTTGTGTGCGGTGCTCTTCGTCTTGCGCGTTTTAATACACGCAGCATCGAAGGTACAAATCCAACATGGGCTCAGGGATTTTTTACAGGCACCCCCATTACCTCCTCAGCACTCTTGTGTCTGACCCCTCTTATGATTTATTTGGCTTGGCCGACTCAAACGTTATCCCTTCATCCCTGGATTGTGAGCCTATGGATGGCGGCTGTTGGCTTTTTTATGATCAGTCCTATTCCTACATTTTCAATTAAAAAAGTTGAGATTCCGCCAAAGTTTTTGCTTCCCATTGTTGTGGGTCTCGTTATAACAGCCACAGCCCTTATTAGTCATCCCTGGCACACCATTAGCATCATTATGATTCTCTATGTATGCACCTTTCCTTTGAGTTATAGGTCTTATAAAAGACTTGAAGCTGAAATGGATTTGGTTGAGAAAGATTAGAAAAGGGAGAATTCTTCTATCTTTTGCAAGCCTCTTCGGTAGCCCTATTTCCTTTATCTTATAAAAATGTTATGACAGGGAGAATAGTCATATAATTTCAAGGGTGCGCTTTCATTTTATTCCCCAAATTGCGTCGAACGTTTTTACTTTTTCTTCCGTATTTTTTACATCGGGAGAGCCGTTACTATTTCCTTGCCGCTATAATTATTATGGGGGTGGATATTAGTGCAACAACCTATCTTCCTTTTTGCTTTAAGAACATTGTTGAGGTTTTGGGAACAGCTACGACGACAGATGCCCTTTTGGCCCTTGTGGGAATCTTTTTGGGGGCGACGTTTATTGTGAAGACGGCATCATTTTTACAAGATCTTCTTTTTTATCCTGTGATTAACTTGTCCATTCGTGAATTTCACTTTCGTACAGCGGCCCACATTCACACCTTATCCCTCAAAGACTATCATTCACTCTCCATTCCCGAAGTTATCAGCTTTCAAAAGCGTATTGGATTGAGCGCCCGTTTTTTTCTTCGCTCTCTTCTTGTTTCAGTAACTCCCACGCTACTGAAATTCATTTTTGCTTTTAGTGTTATTTGGAGCTTGAATGTATTTCGTGTGGGCCTTTTGTGTGGCATTCTCATACTCTTTGTTATGTTTTGTTTCGCTATGCGGTGGTATATCAGCATGCGTCTTCGTGCATGGAAGGCCACAGACAAGGCTACCATGATTATTGGGGATAGTATTTTGAACACGAAACTTGTGCGATTTTACAAAACCTTTGAGATGAATCGCCTTCGAACAGCCGTGAGGGAAGAAGCAACGACCTGGTTCCATATGACCATGCGTATGGATATGCTTCAGGTATTTATGGGCGCCGTGATTGCGCTCATTGTCGGCGGGATCATTGGCTTTGGAGCCTACCAAGTCCATCATGGCACTATGACTATTGGGCAATTTATTCTTCTGAATGGACAGCTCACAGCGCTTTTTATTCCCATAAAACAAACGCTTACAGATATGCGCCTCATCGTCGAGAGTAGCGTAGATTTTGACAAGATTGCAGAGGTCTTAATGTTGCCAGAGGAAAAAAAAGAGACTATTCCTGCTCATTTTGATATGAGCGCGCCTTGTATAAGCTTTGATCATGTTGTGTTTGCGTACACGCCGAATAAACCTGTCTTTAATGATCTATCTCTTACAATTCAATCGAGGGAAACAGTATTATTTTTCGGTGTGAGCGGTGTTGGAAAGTCGACACTGCTTAGTCTCATGACAGGCCTTTTAACGCCTACAAGCGGTACAGTCAAACTCTTCGGGCAAGATATTGCTTCTCTTTCCCTAGAGGATGTTGGCCGTGTGATTCATTTTATTCCCCAAGATAACCAGCTTTTTAATGGTACATTCTATGAGAACGTGACTTTTGGTGTGGATGATGTTGATGCACACGCTCTTGATGAAGCTCTTGATGCAGCAGAACTGACAGATCTTATAAAACGCTTGAATGACGGCATTCATACGGTGATTGGGGAAATGGGTTCAAAACTATCGGGGGGTGAAAAGCAGCGCCTTGCCCTGGCACGTGCCCTTCTCCTAAAACCAAAGGTGCTCATCTTTGACGAAACAACCAACGCTATGGACAAGGAAACAGAGAAGAAAGTCTTTGATAATATTCGTGATCGTATTAATACCTTAATCTTTATTTCTCACAAGCCTGCCGTTGTTCATCAGATCGACAGGTTTTTAGAAGTGAAAAAAGGGAGCGTTAGAGAAGAAATGAGTGATAGCTAAGAAATTTCACTAAGCCCTTTTTTTGAGAGAGAGCAACGTTTTTGCTTCAGCATCGCTAAGCCAGCGTTTGTCATTAATAACCGTTTGAAATTGAAGGTGTGCGATATCTTCATCAAAGGGATGTACTTCTTTTGCGTCAACGCCCGTGTAGTAAA
>JAIESS010000198.1 GCA_019745755.1 Alphaproteobacteria bacterium | reverse complement strand
GAAAGAAAGGAATCATCCTTCACATCCTTAAACGCTAAAGGTGGTTTTTGATCCTTACCATCACTATCCATAAAATAGGCATCACCGTCGCTCACAACTCGATCCCAAAAAATATCCTCGTCGTAGACGCTACTATAATCTTTCACAATCTCAACAGGAATGGCTTTTGCCCCCGCTTTTTGATCCTTGTAATACTCAAAATATTTGTCAGCGTAAACGAGATAAGCATGATCGGGTCCAAGAATCACTTTGAGGGGGACATTCGTGTCCCGTGCGGCACGGCCGTTATCATAGGGAAGGTCTGTGCGTCCACGAACCTCGATAGAATACCAACGATTAAAGGCATCTATAGGAAAAACAGCGAGTCCAGGACGAATAAGTTCCATAGATGCGTAAAACACAGCTCCTACGGTACGGGTTTTAAGTTCTGATGGTTTTGTGATCTCTGTAAGCCTTTCTTTTTTTCGTGCTAGCTTTTCTTCAGGAGTTTCATCCCACGCAAAGGAATAGCTTTTTTCCTCTTTTTTATCCCCCCCAAAAAGACTCCCCACCTTATCTTTCAGCCCACCGCCAATCCCTCCAGGTCCCTTATCGCCACTAAGCCCTTTGAGAAGATCCCCACTTTTTCCACCAAGATCTCCCGTCAATTTACTCAAAGGATTTTTTATGGAATCACCTGTGTCTTTCGTATCTCCGCCCTCATCATTGTCATCGTCCGAGCTCTTATCTCCGCTTTTTTCTTCATCATCTTCTGATTTTTTACCTTTTTTTCCTGTAAGCGACCCAAGAAGATCACCTCCCCCAAAGCCGCCGCCAAGCTTTGATGTGAAGCCACCAAGAAGCTTTTCTGCCTGACCGGATATATTCTTCAGTGGATTCCCCTTGCTTTTAGCACTGCTACCTTCTGTCTCGTCTTCCTCCTCATCACTCGATGATTCGTCCTCTTCTTCCTCATCTTCTGATTTTTTACTTTTTTTTCCTGTAAGCGACCCAAGAAGATCACCTCCCCCAAAGCCGCCGCCAAGCTTTGATGTAAAATCGCCAAGAAGTTTTTGCGCCTTACCCGACACACCTGTCATGGGATTCTTGTCCTTTTTTTTATCTCTCTCATCCTCAGAATCGTCATCTGATTCATCATCACCCTCGTCACCATCTTTTGATTTTTTACTTGCAAGATTCCCAAAAGATCCTCCCTTCAATTTACCTAGAATTTTTGTCATATCTCCTCCACCCCCTATGCTATCCAAAAGACCAGCCTGGGGCGGGGAAGAGAATGTAACAAAAAGAAAAAAGAATAGACTTAAAAACATGAGTGAGCACGGTGATGAGGGCATCTAGGCTCAGGGTAAGCTCAATATATTAAAAATTTATTAAAATTATTTTAAAAACTGAGAAGTTTTGCATTAATTTTTTGATCTAAAACTCACCTACACGGAGAATTTCCCACACAAGATCGATGCCTGTGTTTTTCAATACATCATGACGGACTTTCTCACCAAGATCTTCAAGGTTTTTGGCAGAAGCATTACCGAGGTTTAACATAAAATTACAATGTTTTTCAGACATCATAGCGTCTCCCACCATCATACCGCGACATCCTGCCTGATCAATCAGCTCCCACGCCGCCTGTGGTATTGGGTTTTTAAAAGTACTCCCCCCTGTACGCCCTTTAACAGGTTGTGTTTCCTGGCGCCGTTCTAAAATTGTATGCAGGGTTCGTTGAATCTCTTCAGGCGGAGTCGGTGTTGTATAAAATGCGGCCTTAACAAAGATCCAATCTTTGGGAATACTGCAGTGGCGATAACGAAACTCCATATCATCCGGTGAAAGGCGATGAAGGGTGCCATCTGGTGCAATAGCTTCTGCCCAAAGCAAACGGTCCTTTGTTTCCGAACCATAAGCGCCGGCATTCATGGCAAGGGCCCCACCAATGGTGCCTGGAATACCAATGAAAAACTCAAGGCCGCCAAGCCCGTGTGATTGACATGTTAATGCAAGTGTGCGGTCCAAACAGCCAGAACCGACCTCCACGATATTGTCACGTATTTGAATTTCTGAAAAATCCCCTGTTAAGCGTAGGGTTACACCCTTGATACCATTATCGCGCACAATGATGTTGGAGCCTGCCCCAAGAGTAAAAATGGGTAACGTTTCTTTTCCGTGCGCACTCCTTAACGCATTTTCTTTTAAAAAGAAGATGAGATCATCAAGATCTTTTGGTTTAAAGAGTATCTCCGCAGGGCCACCCACAGCAAACCACGTCAGTTTTTTAAGAGGTATATTCAGCTGATAACGTCCTCGCACAGGCGGAAGATCAGCGCGCAACACATCATCAAAAGAGGCGTCAAAAGTGTGTGGCATAATAATTATAATTCAATAGCAGTGATTGCGGGGGATGCAGCGTCATTAACATCAAACAGAAGTTGATCCAGTTGAGCAGGAAGTGACGCCGCCCAATACGTAATAGAACCAGCTCCCATACACACGACAAGATCATTTTTTTGAGCCATATGACGCAATGTATAAGGTAATTCTTTTGGATCTTCTATTTCATAGACTTCTTTTTCTTGATCACGCAATCGTTGTGCAAGATCTTGAACAGTCATGCCCTTTGACGGTTCTTTTTCCCCTGCTGAATAAATAGGAGCAAGGATAATAGCATCAGCATCTAAAAGGCTTGTCACAAAGTCCTCAAACAATGCTTGAAAACGCGTGTGCCTGTGAGGTTGCAGCACAGCAATGACCCGTCCCTTTGTGCCACCTTGTGTGGCTTGATGAGCCGCTTTAAGAGTTGTCTCGATCTCCACAGGATGATGGGCGTAGTCATCAATAATTGTCATACCGTGGCTTGTGCCCACTTTTGTGAAGCGGCGCTTGACCCCTTTAAATTGACGAAGTGCGCGGATAAGAACCTGATCATTGATACCGAGTTCTTGGGCAATCGCTACGACAGCAAGGGCATTTTGAACGTTATGGTTCCCCATCATGGGTAAGAATAATCCGCGAATACGGCGCGGCATGAGAGTAAGAGTTGTGAGGCTTGGTTGAATGGCAGGAGGCGTAATATCCACATCAAAAGCAATGCCATCTTCCGTTGGATGAAGGTTCACAGCGCGAATTTGGGCGCCTGCATTAAGGCCATAGGTCAACGTGCGTTTCCCTGTAAGCTCTGGCAAAAGCTTTTGCACTTCTGGGTGATCGGAGCATAAAATAGCAGCGCCACAAAAAGGAACACGTTCTAAGAACTGCATAAAAGCAGCCTTGATGGCATCAAAGTCTTTATAAAAATCCAAATGATCGGCATCAATATTAGTGACAACGGCAAATGTGGGGAATAGTTTGACAAAGCTTCCATCAGACTCGTCCGCCTCTGCAATGACCCAATCTCCAGTGCCGAGGCGCGCGTTTGTATTATAAGCATTAAGAATACCGCCATTAATAATGGTAGGATTAAGCTCTGCCTCATCAAAAAGTGCGGCCATAAGGGATGTCGTCGTGGTCTTGCCGTGGGTTCCCCCAATAGCTACAGCGAATTTAAGGCGCATGAGCTCCGCCAGCATTTCTGCACGCTGGACAACGGCAACCCCCTGGTTTTGCGCGGCTAAAACTTCTGGATTATCTTTGGAGACAGCGGTGGAGACAACGACAACT
>JAIESS010000014.1 GCA_019745755.1 Alphaproteobacteria bacterium | reverse complement strand
GCTCTTCCGATCTAGTTGCAAGGATGGCTATCCCCGCAATGTGCCCCAAACTTATGATATTTATAGGTATAATCAGTGTGCCTTCGATTCCTGCGTAAACACCAAAAAAAGCAGCACATCCTATCGAGACAAGAAATGAAAAGAAGAAAGGGTCCATGGACGCTGTTTGCTTTTTTGACAACAGAACATAAAGGGCATAGCAAAGGCCGGAGAGAAGCCCCAAAAGGATCCCAACGATATCCAAGGTTACTTCATGAAGATCAACAAGTAGGAAAAGGCCTAAAAACAAAATAGCAAAAGAGATAGCATAAAGAAGTGTAAATCGGTGGCCATGAAAACCCCAATTTGCAATAGCCACAATGGCGGGATAGGCAAAAAAGACAACCATCGCAAGCCCTGTACCGATATACTCACTTGCAAAAAAGAAAAAAAGAGATGTTCCTCCAAAAGCAACGATGCCGTTGATAAGGGCTAACAAAATTTGATTATGATTCATATCAATCATTTTCAAGCGAGGGAGAAGAAAGGGGATAAAACAGAGGCTCGCGCCTAAAAACCGCCAAAACAGCATGGCCGAGACGGAAAATCCTTCATCAATGAGCCCCACACCGAAGTACCCGATGCAACCGTAGAGAAGTCCTGAGAAAACAGCGTAAAAAATCCCTTTATGGGACGGGCTTGTATTAAAAATCGTAACAGGTATTTTTTTTCTCCTTATAAATACTAGAAATAACGGATTTGATGTTCTAAAGCAAGGGAATACACCCTTTCCCCTTGCGAGAGGGGTATAATTCGCTTAAAGTTTTTTTAGAAAAGTTGATTGATATAGATGTGTTATCGTTTATGAACCTGCGGCTTGGCACAGATTTTATAGCAGGAATCATCACGGGCCTTATCATCGGCTATTGGTTGGATCGATGGCTTGATACATCTCCTTTGTTGATGATTGTATTTATTATCTTGGGCTTTGCATCCGGTTGTCGTACACTTTTTAAATCGATGAATGAGTCAATACCCGCGCTCGAGGACAGATCTTTTGATCACGGGAACAATAGATCTGAGGACAAAGGAGATACATAAACGAATGCATGATCCTCTTCACCAGTTTGAGATTTATCCTCTCCTTAAAATAACCCTTCTTGGTTATGATGTGTCTTTTACAAACGCATCTTTGTTTATGGTTATTGCAACAATGGTTTTATGTGGATTCTTCCTCATTGGAAAACGGGAGCTTGTACCGAGCTATATCCAATATATCCAAGAAATCAGCCTGAATTTCATCAATAATCTTGTAAAAAATTCTCTGGGCTCTGAAGGTCTTGTTTTTGCACCTTATATTTTCTGCCTCTTTCTCTTTATTTTTGCCGGGAATTATATTGGTTTGATTCCCTATAGTTTTACCTTTACAAGTCATATTATTGTGACATTTTCCTTGGCAATGATTGTATTTGTTGTTACCACATTTATTGGTTTTTACAAGCATGGGGTCCATTTCTTAAGGCTCTTTTTTCCAAAGGATCTTCCCTTGATTGTGGCTCCTATCCTTATCCCCATTGAAATTATTTCATATCTCTCTCGCCCTGTAAGCCTCAGCATTCGTCTTTTTGCCAATATGGTTGCGGGGCACACCATGATTAAGATTTTTGCAGGATTTGCCTTGGTTCTTGGCTCTACAAGTTTTTTTCCTACAGCCCTGTTACCCATTTTAGCAAATTCTGCAGTTCTTGTGTTCGAGTGCCTCATCGCTTTTTTGCAAGCTTATGTATTTACCATGTTAACCTGTATCTATTTAAATGATACACTCAATTTGCATTAAATTAAATTAACCACTCAAACGGAGGAATTTTTATGGACGTTACCGCAGCAAAAATGATTGGAGCAGGCCTTGCCGTTGTCGCACTTCTTGGTGTTGGCCTTGGCCTCGGCAATCTTTTTTCAAGTTTAATTAATGCCATTGCACGCAACCCCGCCGCAAAAAATGATATATTTCCCATCGGTATGATTGGGTTCGCTCTCACAGAGTCCATTGCTCTTTTGGCCTTTATCGTTGCCATGATTATCTTGTTCAAATAGTCTGACGATAATCACACCTATATAATGCTGCAAAGAGGAACTAATGCCACAATTTGATCCAACCTATTTTGTATCCCAAATTTTTTGGCTTATCGTTTGTTTTGCTCTATTAGTGGCCGTCATTAGCGGCGTTGTTGTTCCTCGTATTCAGCATGGCATTAATAGCCGCTCCCGTTACCTTCAGGACATAAAAGATAAAGAAGCAGCCTATCTTCAAAGCATTGATGACCTCACAAAACATATGAATCATCTACGCTATGAGCATGACGACAAATGCCGTCGTATGCTTGATGTGGCCCACCATGCTTTTATCGCAGAAAAGGAAAATGAACTTCATCAGCTTCATGATCGCTTTGTACAACAGCGTCAAGAAATATATATGACTATGGCCGAAGATCGCGCTGCTATGCGTGAAAAAATCCCAGAAATTGCACGTAATCTAGCACAGGACTTGATGCGCCAACTCACAGAAAAAACATCCCTCATTGAGAGCAAAAAACGTCATGCTGTCCACTAATTTTGCCTACTTTATAAGCTTTTTGATTTTTGTTTTTTTTGCCTATACGTATGGGCATAAAAAGATGAAAAGGATCATGGATGAAAAAATTCAGGGCATAGCTGATTATCTTAATAAAGGTAATGAGGAAAAAGAAAAGGCTCAGCTTGCTCTTAGCGCGGTTAAGGGAGAGCTACATCGTTTTGAATCGACACTTAAAGAAAAGACAGATGAGGTAGAAAAACACATTGCATCTTTTCAAGCCACGCATAGAGCACACTTATCCAATCTTCTTGTGGAGCGTGAAAAGCATCATCAAACGCTCTTAAATGCAGAGCGTGCCAAAAATGTTGAGCTTCTCAAGGCGGAACTGACACAAGCTGTCATTAAAGAACTGCACTATGCGATTACCAACGATCCAGATCTTCAAAAAACTTTTTCAGAAAAAAGTTTTGGCTTAATTGAAGAAGAATTTGTGAGGAAATTTTGATGGACTGTATGATAATTATGGGGAATTACACTGAGAACAATGATGCACATCATTGACAGAGCCATTAGATCCTTTTAGCATTAAATTTAGGAAAATTTTATTGAGTTAGGCCTCTATGCAGCCTCTCCACCATAAAAAACGACCACTTTCGCCTCATTTGCAAATTTATAAGCCGCAGCTCACCAGCATCATGTCCATTCTCCACCGGTTGACGGGCATGGCTTTAAGCCTTGGTGCTTTCATCTTTGTTGGATGGCTCTATTACCTAACACAGGGTGATCAAGGGTATATCTATCTAAATACCATTGCTGCGACGCCCCTTGCTCACCTAGCGCTCCTTTTTTGGATATTTGCACTCTTTTATCACCTTTTCAACGGTATCCGGCACTTGTTTAGGGATCTTGGGAAAGGTTTTGAGCTCAAAGAAGCCTACACCTCCGGTTATGCCGTCATTATTCTAAGCCTTGTTTTCACAGCAATTTTTTATGGAGAAGTCTTATTTTAGGGAGAATTATATAACGCGCTAATTTATTAGAGATTCATTTTGTAATATAT
>JAIESS010000076.1 GCA_019745755.1 Alphaproteobacteria bacterium | reverse complement strand
GAAGGCCGTGAAAAACCAAAAGCTCTCAAGAATGTAAGTCCTGAATTAGGGCAACTCATGGTGAAGGTAACGGATTTTGTTCCTTATTTTGAACAAATTGTTATTGAGCGTGATGGCCGGTCGCGCACCCTTCAAGTATGCGTTGTCCCGGAGGCCAATCTTAATGTATCAAATGCGTCTTTGCCCCATAATCATGTCATTGGTTATGTGGTCACATTTGATGATATTACCTCCCTTGTCTCAGCACAACGTAAAGCAGCTTGGTCCGATGTGGCGCGCCGTATTGCCCATGAAATTAAAAATCCCTTAACCCCTATTCAATTATCTGCAGAGCGTTTAAAGCGACGTTATCTCAAAGAAATACAAAGTGATCCTGAGATATTTATTGGATGTATTGATACAATTATTCGCCAGGTCAGTCATATTGGTAAGCTGGTTGGAGAGTTTTCTTCTTTTGCCCGTATGCCGGAACCTGACCTTAAGATGGAAGATCTGTCTGAAATTTGCCGCCAATCTGTCTTTTTACAACAAGAAGCTCACAAGGATGTTGTTTTTAATGTGACGATACCGAGTACATCTGTGCCCTTTATATGCGATAGCCAACAACTTTCACAAGTTTTGACAAACCTCCTTCAAAACGCCTTGGATGTGCTGGAAAATAAGGATAATAAGTCCATTTCTCTTTCTTTGGCAACGAAGAACAAAGACATCACGATCATTGTTGCGGATAATGGCCCAGGTTTTCCTTTACAAAACCGCGAACGTCTTTTAGAACCGTATGTAACGACGCGATCAAAAGGCACTGGTCTTGGTCTTGCAATTGTTGCTAAAATTGTTGAAGATCACGGTGGAACGCTGGAGCTCACCAACAGTCCTGTGGGGGGAGCTGCTGTTATTTTGCGGTTTGCGTCCGTTCAAAACCAAGCAAGAATAGATAATACTAAAGAGTAGAGAGACATTCATGGCCCATGACATTCTAGTTGTCGATGACGAGCAAGATATTCGTGATCTTATCTCGGGTATTCTCCAAGATGAGGGGTATAGTACGCGGGTTGCGGAAGACGGCCTTTCCGCATTGGATGCCATTAAACTCCGACAACCAAGCCTTGTGATTTTAGATGTATGGCTTGGTGATAGTGATCGTGACGGCCTAAAAATCTTGGACCTTATTAAGCGTGATCATCCGTATGTTCCCGTTATTATGATTAGTGGTCATGGCACTATTGAAACCGCTGTGAGTGCTATTAAAAAGGGTGCTTATGATTTTATTGAAAAGCCTTTCCAAATGGAACGCTTGCTTATCCTTGTCGAGCGGGCCATTGAATCCTCTATGCTCAAAATGGAAAATGAATCCCTTCGTAAAAAAGCAGGCCCTTCCCTCGCTCTTTATGGTCAAACAAGCATCATTACAAATCTCAAAAATAATCTTGAGAAAGTAGCCCCAACGAATAGCCGTATTTTTTTTAAAGGTCCCGTAGGCTCTGAAAAAGAATCTATTGCAAAATTCATTCACGATAATTCTAGACGCTCCAAGGCACCCTTTCATACTTTTAATTGCAGCACAATTCACCCACAATTCATTGAAGCTGAGCTTTTTGGCACAGAAATCACAGGACTTTCCGCCGATCAACCACGGAAAATTGGTATTGTAGAACAGTGCCACACAGGAACAATTTATATTGAACATATTGACGAAATGCCCCTTCCGATTCAGGCAAAACTGCTCAAAATGCTTCAAGAGAATGCCTTTCAACGTGTGGGGAGCCCTGATAAAATTACGGTCGATATTCGGATTATTGCGGGGTCATCAAGAATTGATCAAGCCCTTCTTGATGGGAACTTCCGCGAGGATCTTTTTTACCGTATTGCTGTCTCAACATTTGATATTCCAGGGTTAAAGGATAGGGTCGTTGATATCCCCCACCTTGTGAAACATTTAATGGAGGAACAAGCAATCGTTCACGGTGTCGCTGTGCGTAAATTCTCAGAAGAAGCCCTTGCGATTTTACAAAGCTATGGCTGGCCAGGTAATATCAAACAACTCAAAAATACCATTGATTGGGTGCTTATTAATGCAGATTCCTCCCATAAAGAACCTGTCACGCTTCAAGAACTTCCTACTGATATTGTGAATAACAATAATGTTGCCGCGGCATGGAATAAAAGTGCAGAAATCGTTGTGCTTCCTTTGCGCGAAGCCCGTGAAGCCTTTGAACGTGACTATCTTGTCGCTCAAGTAAACCGTTTTGGGGGAAATATATCCCAAACAGCTCGTTTTATAGGTATGGAACGCTCAGCTCTTCACCGTAAGCTCCGTGCTCTTGGTATCTATGATGGAAAAGATGATGATAGTAAAATTGCTTAACAAAAGTTAAAACGAGATAAATATTTAACTGTCGCTGTTTAATATTCTCTCAATTCTTGCAACAATTTTTCTTTATTCAAAATCACAACAAGACGACCCTCTAATCGATAGACACCATCCGCATAAGCATTCCAACGGTTTGCTAAATTAAGAGGAAGAGGTTCATATTGGTTTATAGGCCATGATTCAATATCATGCACTTTATCAACAATAAAACTATACAACTCATCATCATTATCTTGAAGAACAATGCACATATTTTTTTTAATAGTCTTTGATGTAGGGATATCAAAGAAAAGTCCTGAATGAATGGCCGTTACAATATGCCCTCGCATGTTAAGCAGTCCTGCGACTTCTGGTGAGCTTAAAGGAACAGGTGTCAATATGGGGGTGTACATAACATCTTTTATTGTAGGTGCCGATAAGCCAAACCATTCATTTCCAATACAAAATGTCAAAAATTGTGCTTCGTCTATTTTTATAGCTTGATCAAGTTTCATAATGAATCTCCCTAGACTGAGCAAATTTCATTGAGAATACGAATCAGTGCTTGCTGATCTGTTTTGGGAACAAAATCCCTAAAGCCAGCATTCCTGCACCGCTCAATTTCCTCATCGGTATCACACCCTGAGAGTGCCACTACGGGGATATTATCAAATGACGTATCCTCTCGTAACTCCGATAAAAAATCATAACCTGTTTTGTCTGGCATTTCGATATCACTAATGATTGCATCAAATGCACTGGGATCATCACGACAAATATGTAATGCCTGATCGGCACTTGACGCTGTAGATATAACATACCCAGATACTTTAAGGAGCGGCGAGATAAGATTGAGGAAGAATGTGCTATCATCAATCAAAAGAAGGCGCTTTAATGGTTTTGGTATTATTTTGTTGCCTTGGCGTTCACTCCACTGAGGGTAGGCTTTTCTGAAATAGGCTTGACAATCAATGATGGATGTGGCTGCTCCTTTGATGATAGCAGTACCAAGAATTTCTGAGTCACTTGCCTCAAGTTGTATTTCTGTAGAATCTTCAATAATATTCACAATCTCATCAATGCAAAGGGCGAGTTTATATCCGCGATCTGCAAAAATCAGTATAGGTAAAATTTCATCGTCCGCATACTCTTTTTCTTCAAAATCAATAATGGGTGTAAGTTGATCGCGATGATGAAAAATATGTTGACCATAAATATTTTGAACATCTCTTCCATAAATCTCATCAATACGGCTAACAAGA
>JAIESS010000188.1 GCA_019745755.1 Alphaproteobacteria bacterium | reverse complement strand
ATAAAGCTTCCCTTCTGCTGTGCGCCATTGCGTGATACTTGGTATGGTTGAATGCCCTTTGGATTGAATAAATGCAAGGATTGTTTTTGCATAAAGATCAAATTCATCCTGGGTATCAGGAGTGAAGTGTCCCTTATACTTCAATCCCCACTTGTTTATAGCACTGCCTTTAGAGGGCATAAAAAATTTCACGTTTTTTCCAAAATTTTGGGCTTTTTCTATAAAATCAATGGTTACGTGGTTTGTGATGAGATTATCGTCATAGTTTTGAAGAATAAGGATGGGATCTACAAGCTTTTTAATCCCTTTCATGGGGTCTAAATTCATGTTTTTTTCACTCAAAACCTCTTGATGTCTCATTGTTTTGTCTTTCATATCAAATGAAAGAACACCATCATGGCTTATATATCCTGTAAATGTGTTTGGATGGAATTCCGCATGACGCAGAGCTGTCCTTCCACCAAAACTACTACCAAAAAGGAAAATATCTTTCCCTATCAGATTATTGAGAAAAAAATCTTTGGGATTCTTCAAAAGCTCATTTGGATTTTTTTTAAGAACATTCCAAAAAGCATGAATACTCTCGTGGATTTTTTTATGCACGTTATCCGGTAGCCCCATTTGAAAATGTTTTGCTTCTTCTGAGAAAAGGGCTAGATCAGCAAGATGCAATTGAATAACGGCTATGCCCTGGCTCAATAAATATTTATCCATTTTACGTTGTGGCGTAGGTGTCATAATGGGAGCAATGCCTCCATACACATGAATCCAAATTGCTTTGATCTCACCTTTTGGTAAAAAAATCGTATAGTCAATGGGAATGCCCTTCTTAAAGGAAATATCTTTTTTTTTCGTATTTAAGAGTTCTATTTTATTTTTTTTGAGAAAAATTGGACGGCCCTCCATATAGTGAGCCCCCTCTTTATCGATTGTTCCATCAGGAGGATACACAATTTTTTCTCCCTTTGGATAAAAGGGATCCTTTGGGAGATTGGGATAACCACTCACATTGTAAATAATCTTATCCAGGGTATACACAGGATCAGGAAAAGAGTCTTTAACAATACGGGCTTCAGGCAAATCAGAAAAAATCATGGTTGAAAATGTATGAAAATCCGACAGATAGTAAGAAAACGGTGGCATAGTATTGGTCCAAAAACTCTCTAACACACTGTGTGTTTTTTCGTTGAGCATAATTATTCTGGGATCGCGCGCTAAATCCTTTCGCCCAAGATGCTTCACACCTTTATCCTCATAACTTTTTGTAAGCAATGGATTATCAGTAAGATTAACTGTTTTTATATTTTTTAAAGCTAGAAGAATAGATTTAGGGAAGGTTGTAAAATAGTTGCTTGATAAGTCTAAATCTTTAAGGCGCCGAAGTTTTATAACACCTTCAGGAACCTTTGAAAGGTTATTGCGAGAGAGATCAAGGGTGTTAATGTGTGGCATATATTGCAGAATAAGGTTTATCCCTTCAGGGTTTTCCCATGATATTTTTAACTCTTTAATCCATGTAAATTGACTAAGAATGGGGATTATTTTTCCAAGGAAGTGAGTTTGAGCGACACTAAAACCACTGGAAAGCATAGCCTCTTTTTTTGTGGGCATTGTCAATATAAGCTTTTTCTCATTTAAAATATGATATTGTATGGAATACAAAGAATCCAATGATTTACCCACATTATTGTAATATTCTTCCAAAAAAGTTATAAATTTAGTGGTAATGGTTTCTTTTTCAGAGTGTGTTAGAAGCCCCCCTGTGTTCTTTTTTGTGATAGATTTTTTGGGTGTTTGATTGCTTTGGACTTTTTTCATATCCATAGAAAAAAGAGGATGTATTCCAATAAAAATAAAGTACAGACACCAAATAAATAGGCGCATTAATTTCAACTCAAAAACATTCACACACCTAAAAAGTAGTATAAATATATGAAGAATTCGTTAATGTCTACCCTACTCTGCCGCATCCACCGCTGCTTTGAGTGTTTTTAGATCTTCCCATGCATAAACTTTTTGACCGGGGGAGCGCAGTAGAAAAGCTGGGTGGAAGGTAGGAAGCGCTTGAATGGTTGGATAAGTCTCATCCGTCATGGAAGGTTTATAATTTTGCCATTGCCCACGTAGGCGCATAATCCCAGTATTATTATTCAAAAGGGCCTTTGTCGCAACAGCGCCGAGAAGCAGCAAAAACTTCGGTTGTTTCAAAAAGATATGACGCTCAATAAACGGTAGACACTGGGCAATTTCCTGAGTGCTGGGCGGCCTATTCCCTGGTGGACGCCAAGGGATCATATTCGCGATATACACCTTTGTACGGTCCAAACCGATGGCCAGCAGCATTTTGTCGAGGAGCTGACCGCAACGCCCAACAAAAGGCTTGCCCTGCTCATCCTCATCAGCACCCGGCGCCTCCCCCACAAGCATCACATCAGCATCAGGATTACCATCACAAAAAACCGTGTTCATGGCGGTGTGTTTAAGAGGGCAATCCTCAAAGGCTAAGATAGCTTGGCGTAGTTCCTCAAGTGTATTGCATTTATACGCGGGGTGCATTGCTGGATCGATGATTATTTTTGTGCGCGCCATGGGATCCGTAATGATGGGGGATGATTGAATTGATATCAGGGGAGTTGATTGTAAGGGAGGCTCCTGATTAAGGGGAGGCATCGATACAAAGGATAATTTTTTAAAGGGTGGAGGTGTATCTTTTTCAGCAAAGCGGTTACGAGGCGCTTCTAAAAAAGCGCTATTTACACCGAGCTGGTAAAGAAATGTTAATAAATTCTGTGTACTCTGCATTATTATAATGAATGGGTAAATGCTATGGCGCACCCGAGGGGATTCGAACCTCTGACCTTTGCCTTCGGAGGGCAACGCTCTATCCAGCTGAGCTACGGGTGCCTTGTACTAAACTTATTTTTTATATACGTTAAAATAAGGGATATGCCAATTGAAATGATGATGAGCACACAAGAGATTATTTTTGTAGAGGAAGACGCCGTCGTTTGCGATGGCAGTGGGAACAGGGCAGATCAACTTCCTGGGCACCCAAAAGTATTTTTGACATTTAAATCGTCCGATAAAACAGATTCCATTATCTGTCCTTATTGTAGTAAACAATTTAAAAGAAAGCGCGCATCTTCCCCTTCGAAAAAAACAAAGGACAACGCATGACGGCCTATACAATTCCTCCTATGGCATCTATTATCCCGTTTCCCAAACAACAAGGGGAAACCTATGCTTACTGCGGTTTATCCATTGATTTGGGGGCGCTTAAGCATAATTTTAGATCCCTTCAAAAGACCCTTGGGACCAGTGTGTGTAGCGCCGTTGTCAAAGCGAATGCTTATGGCCTTGGCCTTGCTCCCTGTTCAAAGGCTTTGTATGAGGCAGGGTGCCGTCATTTTTTCGTAGCCTATCTTGATGAGGCTTTTGATCTTCAAATGGCACTTCCGCATTCTCATGATGCCCACATCTATGTTCTTAATGGTTTTATGAAGGGACAAGAGGAAGAATTTCTTCATCATGGTTTTATTCCCGTCCTTACAGATATTGAAAAGATCGAACGACTTGCCAATTTTAGCAAGGATACTCCCCTTCCCGCTGT
>JAIESS010000031.1 GCA_019745755.1 Alphaproteobacteria bacterium | reverse complement strand
GGTCCAATTCTCCCGTTGAGACACCTGGTCTTACATAAGGTTCAATATAATCCAATACTTGAGCTGCAAGGCGCCCTGCCCTGCGCATACCATCAAAAGATTCAGCGCTATAAATTTTGATTCTGTACCCCTCAATGAGCGTTTCTTTGAAATACTTTTTCTGAAGGGTTTCAGTCATTTGTTTGCCTCGAGAATGGTTATTTGTCTATTAATAATAATCTTATCCGCATCAAGCTCACACCCATAGCACAAAAATTCAACACCAGCTTTGGATGCTGCCTCTGCGGTTTTTGCGTAAGTGGGATCAATGTCGGACGCTAAGCAAAACTGGCTCACGTCCATGCGTTGTGCCACGTAAATCACGACAGCACGATGCCCGTCTTTGACCATCTGCATGAGTTCTAAAAGATGTTTTGTCCCTCTTGCTGTTACTGAATCGGGAAACTCAACGCATACATCGCGTTTCAATTGAGCATTTTTGACTTCCACATAACAGTTCGGAAGATCCTCACCTTTTAGGAGAATATCAATGCGCGAATTTTGACCATAGCGCACCTCACGGGTAAGAGACTCATATCCCTTCAGTTCGGCAATCGTCTCTTGTTGTATAGCCTCCTCTACCAAGGCGTTTGGACGAAAAGTATTAACTCCAACAAAAACGCCATCGGCAAAAACAAATTCCAAGGTATAGAGGAGCTTACGCTTGCCATCATCGGGGTGACGTGTGACAAGCACGGGCGAGCCTGGTGTTTTAACACCCATCATAGCGCCAGAGTTGGGGCAGTGCGCAATGATTTTTTCACCTGAATCCAATTGAATATCTGCCAAAAAGCGATTATAACGCTTTATAAGTCTTCCGGGGATGAGTGGTGATAAAAAGTGCATCAGAAAAAGTTTCGATCTCGTTTCTATGCGTCGCTTATAAGGGATTTATTGTTTAATGTCTAACCTTAATTATCCAACAGCTTGCGTCATTATTATTGGAAACGAAATCCTCTCAGGGCAAACCGTGGATTCAAACCTTTCATTTATTGCAAAACGTCTTATCACTTTGGGGATTCAGGTTAAAGAGGCGCGGGTGATCCCAGACCACGAACAAACAATCATTGATGTGGTCAACACCTGTCGCAAAAACCATACTTATGTTTTTACAACAGGAGGCATTGGCCCCACCCATGATGATATTACCAGCAAATCCGTTGCAAAGGCCTTTGAACGCCCCTATGTCTGCAACGAAGAAGCAAGAAAGCTTATTTTTTCCGTTGTCCCCTCCAGAGGCCCGAATGATTCGCGTATCCGGATGGCCTATATGCCAGAAGGGGCTATTTTAATCAATAATCCAGTAAGTCATGCCCCAGGATTTCAAATTGAAAATGTCTTTGTGCTCGCAGGCGTTCCCAACATAGCACATGCCATGATGGAAACATTGGATAGCCGTATAAACAACGGCAAACCCATTTACACAAAAGTGATACATTGCATTGCTTATGAAAGCGTGATTGCCGATTGCCTTCGAGACATTCAAAATGCCCACCCCAATGTTGAAATTGGCAGTTACCCCACGTGGCATATTACCAAAGACCGCGGTGTTAAGGTCGTATTAAAGTCGCGCGATTTAAACGATTTGGAAAAGACAGAAAAGTGCATTTTTCAAATGGCTTTAGATCATAACTTTCATGCAGAAGAAATAAATCTTTAAGATAATAAGAATATACTAAAATCAGGTAGAGATAAAAGGAGTCAGGGTGAAAAAAGTTTTAGTTGTCCTAGATCATGCGGATAAAAGTGATTATGTTCAAGATTATGCACTAGAGCTTGCAACGCTTCATGGATCTCACCTCTCTGCAATAGCAGTGCTCGACTTACCGTGGCTCACGGCCGTTCAACCAGAACCACTAGGGGGCGCTGCTTTTAAGTTGAAGCACGATGAACGCATGATTATTGAAACCCGCAAACGTCTTCAAGAACTTATACACACCTTTAGTGAACGCGCCAAAGCAGCAAAGGTAGCTCACACCATTATTAATGCCGAAGGGTTTCCCTCTGTAGAGATTGAAAAAGCCTCACTCAGCCACGACCTTTTAATTATGGGGCGTGAAGTAGACTTGCATTTCCAAGTGGGGGATGTGAATGATTTAATTATTAAAACGATTGCCCGTCATAATCCGCGGCCCATTATCTCGCTGGTCGATGCAGCCTCTACCAAAGGCGATGTGCTGATTGCCTACGACGATAGCATTCAAGCATCCCGCGCGCTCCATATGTTTTTACTCCTTGGCTTAGGCAAGGGGAGAAAAGCCCACATCCTTGTGATCAACGAATCAAAAAAAGCAGCTTCTCTTATGGCGGAACATGCAAAAGTCATGTGTGAGCTCTATGGATTGCCCACTGAAATACATTTAAGGCAAGACGGAAAGCCTGAGGATGTGATTTTGGAAGAATCCGTACGTCTTAAGATCTCAATGATTATCATGGGTGCTTATGGAAAACCATTTTTTGAGCAAATGATTTTCGGATCTTGCACAAAAACCGTTATAAAAAAAACTAAAATTCCCGTATTTATTCACCACTAACCATGCAATAATAGATTATTAATTTAACTTTTATTTAACTCATGAATGATAGTATTTAAATGTAACTGTTAATACATGAGGTGTTACCATGTTAGTTAAAAATATTTCTGTAGTTTTTGCTTTGGGATTACTTGTAACTGGATGCGCGTCGGACTATGGACCTAAGGAAACGGGTGGCACACTTTTAGGTGCAGTCGGTGGCGCACTCATTGGCTCGCAATTTGGTGGCGGCACAGGTCAGGTAGTCGGCGCCGCAGTTGGTACGGCAGCCGGTGCATTAGCTGGTAACTATATTGGTAAAAGCATGGATCGTTCTGATCGACAAGAAGCCCTTCGATACCGTGAGTATCAGAATTCTACTTATTATGAGCGTGATCCTTATAACAACAAGTATGATCGATATCCCTACTAAGGGTATCGCCTCAGTAATATAGTGACGATTTGAGTGTTTAGGGGGGGGCACCCCCCCTAGCGCATTTTTGTGATCCCTTCATCTAAAATATTCCATAGAATTCAGCACTAGCTTCAATCGCTCCGCTTTGTTACAGTGTTGCTGTATTTAGAAGCGCTAAGGAGATATGCATGATCAATTACAGTGCCGTGAAGGAGCAAGACATAGAAATTTTTGACGTTCTTAATAATGAATTAAAGCGTCAACGCAACCAGCTTGAGCTGATTGCTTCTGAAAACTTCACGTCTGTTGCGATCATGATGGCACAAGGTTCTACGCTTACAAACAAATATGCAGAAGGGTATCCGGGACGGCGATACTATGGAGGATGTGAATTCGTTGATGTGGCAGAGACACTTGCAATTGAGCGTGCAAAAAAACTTTATGACTGTGCTTATGTTAACGTCCAACCCCATTCGGGCTCTCAAGCCAATCAAGAAGTCTTTTTGGCTCTCTTAAATCCAGGAGACACCATTCTTGCCATGAGCCTTAACAGTGGTGGGCTCTTAACCCACGGTGCATCCGTTAACCTTTCAGGCAAGTGGTTCAATGCAACTTCTTA
>JAIESS010000114.1 GCA_019745755.1 Alphaproteobacteria bacterium | reverse complement strand
GCTTGTTTATTTATCCTCTTTGCACACGCTCATAATGCTTTTATGAGTCACACTCACAATAAAGTGAGAGAATGCAAACCTTCTCAATATCGTGTCTTTTCTTTTCTACAAGTCAGGGTTGTTCCTTGGCTTGGTGTGTATAGCGAGCAATTACCACCCGATCCCATCCCGAACTCGACCGTGAAAGTGCTCCGCGCCCATGATACTTCGTCTTAAGACGCGGGAAAGTCGGTCCATGCCAAGCTTAGTAACAGCCCTTCTTCTTTTTTACACTTTTTACATACACTTACCTCTTTTCTGAACACCACCAGCACAGGAAAGAAAATTCAAACCTGCGTATGATGCATTGCTTTCAATTCAAGACGCTATTGCATCAATAAAGAGTTTATCCTAAAGATGTATGCGATGCTGATACACTTAAAATCACTACTTTTGGTGCCGATTTGGTTGTAGGTGGTATTGATGCTGTAAAACAATTTGCTATTGATAACGGTGTTGACATGACTGCTGACATTGCGAAGCTTGAGGCAGTGCTTGTTGATGTAAAAGCAATTGTTTAATGAAGCGTAACGACTTCCCCACTGTCTCCACCATCGATTCAGTGAAAAAGGATTTTTAGTGTAAATTCATTCGGTTATAATTACCTGTTGTGGTATGTTTTTATTCTTGTGTGGATGTATAATTTCTTGAATTTGAAAAGAGTAAAATTGTATGAATTTTAAAAAAATAGTACTATTCTTTTGCAAAAAATCTATGAGACAATTTATTGTTTCTTTATTTATTCTCTTTATAATTTCTATGTCGCACGCAGACAATAGTATTGTTATTGATTCTCCTGAATCGCTTGAATTGGCTGAGAAAATGGCAGAAAATAATGATGTTGAAGCAGCCGTTCGTGTGGGGGAGTTTTATCTTTTTGGTCATACTTATTATCAGGATCACGAACGTGCATTACAATTTTTAACCAAAGCATCTAAACGTGGTAATCTTGAAGCCATTGAGCTTATGGCAGGTATGTATTTGAATGGTCGTGGTGTGGATCAAGATATAACAAGGGCGGCAAAACTTTATGGAATAGCTGCTATGAATGGGCATGGCCCCTGTCAATTTAATCTCGGAATTATTTATAAAAATGGTGGAGAGGGGTTTCAAAGAAACCCTAAACTAGCCTATTATTGGCTTTATAAAGCAGCTCTTAATGAAAAATCTCTCGGTGATATGATTTATGATGCTGCGTCTTTCCGTAATGATGTAGCGAATCTTTTAACACAGGAAGAGCGCATGGCTATTGTGGGCCAGATTCAAAAGGAATCGAAACGCATAATCAAGGAGAAGTGATCTGTATTGATTAATAATTCAATTAGAAAAAAATTGATGTAACAATAAACTATCTAATCCTCCTTTGATAAATGTACACCCAGGATAACTACTAATGATGATACTTATACGGACTCTATTTTTTTCAATTATAAGCATGCATGGTATTTTTGCCATGGAAACCTCTATACCCGAAGTTTTTCCTATAAGACAAAAACACCCATGCCTGAAAATATCAAAAAGGATAGACCCTGTTGATGCATTTATTCTTCAGCATAACATGACAGCTAAGCTCCAAATTGACAAAGAAAAACGCACGGCATTAGTGGATCTAATGTTAGAGGAGCATTGTTTAACGCAATTTAATTTTTACTTGAGTATTATCAACGGAAAGGAAAATGAACGGATTCCCCTTGCAACATTTTGTGATCTTTTTGGAAAACTCATCGGCCAACGCTATGTCTGTAGGGACTGTCAGGAAGAGGCTTCTAAGATGGTTGAAAATCTTGCTAATGTTGTTATACAAGACATGAAAATATGGCATGAGAGAGGGAAGTTCTTCAAACATCATGGTTTAATAGAAACAAACTGGAAAGAGAAACCGCTATCTTATGACGATCTTATTGTAAAAAGAAATTTGCTGCAGAGCCGTTGTTATCTATGGGTAAAAATATGCCGAGATTTATCAAGCACACAAAATAGTTATCATAGTGATTATACGAATCGCTTTTTACCCCCTCTTGTTGAAGAAAAAGAATCAATGCCAAATGCCGAAAATAACCCTGAATATAGAAAAAAACTAAGCCTTATGGCATGTGATACATTGATCTTTTGTCGTGACATCACACAACAGATCACTCCTGTTTTAGTAATGCTCCATGCGAAAGATACATCATGTCTCAAAAGTTTAAATGCTCTCATTGAACACTATGACACTATGGCTTTGCTCTCCTTGGATGAGACAAAGAGTGGTTTTGACATGTTAAATACAGAATATAAAAAAGCTGCAGATGAAATAATCATTCAACAGCCAGAATCAAAATCTGATTCTGAGTCGGCACCAACCTCCGATCTCCCAACAATAAACAAAACAGAATCAAAAAAAAAGAAAAGAATGTCTGGAAGCCTCCCCTATTTTTTTAAAGATAATAGCAAATAATTCCAGATTAACATTTTAAACTTGCTTGAAAAAATAAAAATGTTAATCTTCTGGAAAGATTTTTGAACAATAATTATATTGATCATCAAAAATATGTATTTGCACGTGAGTTTAAGTGCGAGGAGATTTATTTATGCAACTCAGATTATTCACTATTATTCTTTTAGCCTCATATGCTCTATCCCAAAACCTTTTTGCGATGGATCTAGCTGAAGATGTTTTGAGTTCGAAAGATGCTTCTACCTTGCGTCCTAGTCTACCCATAGATCCTGTTGAAGATTTTCTATCTCAGCCTGATTTAAAGTACAAAAGGCCAACGCTAAGTATTGATCAACTTCGTGATTTAACACATCACTGTTCTAAAAAAATGCAGTATTTTGATAAAATACTCGCAGGCAATGATTACATCGGAACTGAAGATCATTTTGATTTCAAGAAAGTACTAAGCGTAACGGAGGGCGATAACATCCCTCTTAGTGAGTTTGTTGATATTATTGATCAGAATATACACCAGCAAACTTTTTGTCGAAAAGAACAAGTTTTTGCAAAGAGTATTGTTGGAAAAACATCTCAATATTATAATTCACAATGGCGTATTTGGGAGAAACGGCATCATTTTTTTTCCAATTATAATGATTCAGAATGGACAGAGGATTCATTCTCTTGGCCACACCTTAGAAAAGAGAACACGTTACTCTTAAATCAAATTATGCTTTGGACGACAATCCTGCATAACGTGACTGAATGGCATGAAACATACAAAGAAAAATACGATATTGTCCTTTGTCAACCGCTTGTTGAGCAACTGTCAGGGGAGTCACTAAATGTTACAAACAATATTGTTTATAGAGCCTGCTCATTTTCTGATTCAATAAAGGCTCTTAAAAAATTAATCAATGACCTAAAAAAGATACAGCCTACCCTCTTTCTTCTTTGCGAACATGATGAACAAAGACTGAGTGAAATCATGTATCGCCTCGGCTTTAATGGGCCAAGCTATAATAATGCTATGCATGCTGGCATGGATAATTTTCCCAAGGCAGTATTAAATTTAGAAATGTTGAAAAGTGTATATGAGAAAAAAGCT
>JAIESS010000155.1 GCA_019745755.1 Alphaproteobacteria bacterium | reverse complement strand
ATGGGGCTGATGATACGAATCCCATAAATAAAACGGCATGAGAGAATAAACCAGCTATCCCATTTATGAAGAAGATCAAAGGCGCGCTGCGTCCTATTTTTAGCGCTTGGAAAACGATCAAAAAAGCGGGGGCCGTAATGATATCCCACCTGATAGAGCGCTTGATCCGCAAAAAGCGTCCCTAAAAATGCAATACCCATAATTTTTGTGATAGAGAAATAACCCTCATGCGCAAGGAAACTGGCCGTCAAAATAACGGATTCACCCTCCACCATGGATCCAAGAAGAACAGCAACATACCCCCATTCTTTTATAAATTCTACAAAATAGTCCAATGATTCATGCAACTTCTCAAAAACTTTTCCCACCAACTATAGCTTAGAGCTGTACAAAAGGAAAGTTAACAGATCCGTGTATAAAGGGGAAAAATCTTTGTCTGCCATGATCTAACGCTAAGTGATGGAGGGGTGATTGATTTAAAATTTTCCCTAGAATAGGAAGTGAGGATTTCCCAATTTTTTAAAGAACTCTGCAAAGAGCCATTTTAACGACCGTTTCAAATTTTCACCGACAATCTCTGCACACAAAAATCAGACACAGATCTTGCGTTTATACCGCTGAACGCTCTCCCCGCACACGAACATTTTTCAAAAAACTATCTAAATGTGAAGACCCCCTTCTTTTATATGTTTTTTAAATTATGTTTTGTGGATTGTTAATCTTTTGTTTATTTGTGTGTGTCACGATGGACGTAGTGTATAATTAAATCGTGCAAACTTGCATGTCTTTTTTTATTGAATCAAAAGCCATCCACACAGAGGTGATGCAAGGGCATTTTGATATCCTATATGTTGCATTATCCTATATCATTGCGGTGGTTGCGGCCCGTATAGCTTTGTACACCCTCCAAGATATAACTCTGAACAATACATACAGCCGCCAACGGGGTTGTATTCTTGGTGGCATCGTCATGGGGGCTGGCATTTGGTCCATGCATTTTACGGGTATGCTCGCCTATAAAATGCCTATGTATCATACGTATTCTATCCCAGAAACGATTTTTTCTCTTTTGATCGCTATAGCCTTTGCTTGTTTTGTTTTCTATAACATTACACGCGATAAACTATCGTTTACGCATATTTTTTTAAATGCTCCTATTCTCGGACTTGGTGTAGCAGCCATGCATTATATAGGAATGGCCGCCATGCACGTGGACGGTGAGATTCGCTATATCCCCTTTTATTTTTGGCTTTCTATTGGCATTGCAGTTACAGCCTCTGGGGCCGCTATGTGGATCATGCGTGCTGTTACTGATGTAAAAAAAAATAAAAATCTCCTTAACATCTTAGCCTCACTTGTTATGGGATTGGCTGTATGTGGCATGCATTATATGGGCATGCTTGCATCCGTCTTTCTACCTTATGCCAACTGCCGCTTTATAACGGATCAAGATGAAACAATACTGACAATTTTTGTGTGCCTCGTGACGATACTCTTCCTCGGGCAAGGATTATTTTTGACTAGCAAGGGATTGCTTAAAAACACTATAACTCAAGATAAAATTTTTTCAAAATTTGGGTTTTATTTTGCAGTTATTTTAATCACTTCCTGTGGTCTTGCCAGCATAGGTCTTCTCCATTATATCAGTTCTTATGATGAAACCATTGCCCTTGAAAATTTTAAACGTGAACAGCAAATGAAGATCAGTCCCGCTCATGATATGTTTTCCGATTTTTTTCTTCATCTTTATACAAACGCACGAACCATTAGCAGACTTCCCAGCGTGAGGGATATTGATCGCTATGGCAAAAATCTCACAATGAATGATCGTATAACTATTCAAGAAAATTATAACAATATGTTCAGCCTTACGGGTGTTTCCGAGATTTATATTGTTTCAAAGGATTTTGACCCAGATAAGATTGACCCAAATACAAAAAAACCAGAGGCCCCCATCATTGCCTTTGATGAACTCATTGTGGGCCATACAAAGGATGATTATTCCTCCAAAATCAAAGATGCTGAGAAGGGTTCAAATAATTCACGTGAAGAAGAAATAGAAATCGAGGAATATCACCTGATTAAGGAACAAATTGCCTATTTTAAAGAGCATTACCCAACGCTCTCACATATCAACGGATTTGATGTTCCTGCCATCAGTGGAAGGGAAGTCATTACATGTGATAATTCCCGCTACTCCCCAAAAAAACCCAATAATGCTGATCGATCCGGCTTTGTCTATTCCGTCCCTTTTTATGGTATGGATGGCGAATTTAAGGGAGTTATCTCAACGATTTTTCTCACCCATGTATTCCGTGATTATTTTGGAAAAGAGCATGCAGCACTCATCAATAACAGCACAAATAGTAAGGGTACAAATGTGTTCCTTCCTCACACTGTGCCCCATCAATTAGACGTCTCACACAATTTTATAAAGAAGGGAATGCCAGACCCAGGTTTATTTTATTCAGAGGTTATTCCACTTGTCTCTCATGATATAACAACGTCATGGAAGCTTTGGGTTGGTGTGCCAAACCATTTTTTTTATGAAAGTTCCCACTACAAAACAATCACACAATTTCGTCTTATTGGTGATTCTATCATTCTTATTGCGATATTTTTAGGAATAGTAGCCACTGCTTTAATGCGCCGTAACCATACTCTTGAAGAACACGATCTTAAGAAAGCCATTTTAAAAGCTGAGGAATCAAACGTAGCAAAATCTGAATTTCTTGCCAACATGTCCCATGAACTACGCACCCCTATGCATGCCATTTTAAATTACACAGGCATGGGATTGAAGCGTACCATTGTGCTTGCTGAGAACAGCCCCCCTGACGAAAAACTCTCGAAATTTTTAACTAATATTCAAATAAGCGCCCATCGGTTGCTTGGGCTTCTCAATGATCTCTTGGATCTTTCTAAGTTAGAAGCCGGAAAAATGGATTTTCAGCTGGAAGAAATGTCCTTACATCAGGCCATGGATCATAGCTTGACAGAAGTTGATTCTCTCCTCCAAGAAAAAGGGATAAAGGTGGCATTTGATGGTCTATCCACAGTGAATATTCATCATGTTTTTTATGATAAAACACGATTAATACAAGTATTTGTGAATGTTCTATCCAATGCCATTAAATTTTCTCCAGAGCAATCAACCATTTACATTGATTATAGTGTTCAAGAGGATAGAGAAAAGAAAAGCTATTTACACTGTGCTGTTCGCGATCAAGGATCGGGCATTCCTAAGGGGGAGGAGAATAAAATTTTTGACAAATTTATTCAAAGCAACAAAACAAAAACGGGGGCTGGCGGTACAGGGCTTGGGCTTTCTATTTGCAAGGAAATTATGGTAGCCCATGATGGTGATATATGGGCACGCAGTCGCCCAAGCGGCAAAGGAGCCGAGTTTATTATCGCACTTCCCCTTTGAAAACAAGTGTAATGATAGATAAGGGAGGAACATAATGGGAAAAATTGCAAAAATACTAGCCGTGGATGATGAAGAATTCAATCGCGATATTCTAACAGAATATCTAGAGGCTG
>JAIESS010000162.1 GCA_019745755.1 Alphaproteobacteria bacterium | reverse complement strand
ACCGATTATTACTTTTGGCCTCAGTCTTTCTGCATGGGCTGTGATCCCCTTTAATAGCACGTTTCATACTGCTGACATTGACGTTGGTATTTTGTACCTTTTCGCCATTTCATCCCTTGGGGTGTATGGTATTATTATTGCTGGTTGGGCCAGTAATTCAAAATATGCACTGTTTGGTGCCATGCGTTCCGCCGCACAAATGATCTCCTACGAAGTCTCCATGGGCTTTGTGCTTGTGACGGTGATTTTGCTTTCAGGCTCGCTGAATTTGAATGACATTATTCTCGCTCAAAAGAACATGTGGTTTGTCATCCCTCTATTCCCCATGTTTATTATCTTTTTTATCTCAGCCCTCGCAGAAACCAACCGCACACCTTTTGACTTGCCTGAAGCCGAAGCGGAGCTTGTGGCAGGATTCCACGTGGAATACTCATCCCTAGCCTTTGCACTTTTTTTTCTTGGTGAGTACGCGAATATGATTTTAATGTCCGCCATGGCATCGATTTTATTTCTCGGCGGATGGTTGCCCCCCTTTAATATGGCACCGTTTACCTACATTCCAGAGACCATTTGGTTTATTCTTAAAATCTGTTTTTTCTTGTTTATTTTCCTTTGGGCAAGAGCGACCTTACCGCGTTTTCGTTTTGATCAACTCATGCGCATGGGGTGGAAAGTGTTTTTACCCATATCCCTTATTTGGCTTGTATTGACAGCTATTGCTGTCTTTGCTTTTGACATTAGGATAGGAGAGATCGAATGAATCTCAAAAATTTCCTCCTTCTCGATATTTTAAAGGGTTTTTGGACAACGCTTCGCTATATGTTTAAGCGTAAAGTGACCTTATTGTATCCCCATCAAAAGGGACCTCTGAGTCCCCGTTTTAGGGGCCAGCATGCGCTACGTAAATATATCAATGGTGAGGAACGCTGCATTGCATGTAAATTGTGTGAGGCTATCTGCCCCGCTCAAGCCATTGTCATTGAGGCAGAGCCGCGGCATGACGGTGCTTGTGATGATGGCAGCAGACGCACGACGCGCTATGATATTGATATGACGAAGTGTATTTATTGTGGCCTATGTCAAGAAGCGTGCCCCGTTGACGCCATTGTGGAGGGACCGAACTTTGAATACGCCACCTTCACGCGGGAGGAGTTGTTTTATGATAAAGAAAAGCTTATTGAGAACGGCGACACGTGGGAACCTCAAATTGGTACAAACATTAAAGCGGATGAGACATACCGATGAAAAAGGCATATAGACCATGACTCTTGATATGACACCGCAATTGCTGATTTTCTTCATTGTTGCTTTTAAGCTTATTGCAGCAAGCCTGTGCGTTATTTTTGCCCGCAATCCTATTTATTCTGTTTTATTTTTGATTGCAGCATTTTTAAATACGTCCGTTGTATTTTTATTGGCGGGGGCAGAATTTCTAGCGCTTATCCTTGCGATTGTGTATGTGGGTGCCGTTGCTATTTTATTCCTGTTCGTCGTCATGATGTTTGATGTGGCCTTTGACAGTATTAAGGAACGAGTACGCAGTTTCGGTTTGCTTGCCCTTGGACTCTGTTTATTCTTTCTCACAGAGCTTGGTGCTGTGATTTGGGTATGGAAAAGTTATAGCAAGGCTAAGGATATTATTGGCCATGCAATATCTCAAAAGGTAAGCAACACAGCAGCACTTGGGCATATTTTATACACGGACTTTTTCTTTGCCTTTCAACTGGCAGGGATCGTTCTTCTTGTCGCCATGATAGGTGCCATTGTCTTGACACTTAAAACAGAAAAAACACTCAAACGTCAATCCCATCAACGTCAAATGGAGCGTTCACCTGAAAATACACTCAAACTTGTTAAGGTCAAATCAAATCAGGGGCTTGTACAATGATTCCTTTACATTATTACCTCATGCTGGGAGGGCTTGTTTTTTCCATTGGGCTTCTTGGCATTATCCTCAATCGCCGCAATCTTATTTTGATGCTTATGTCGATTGAATTGATGTTACTAGCAACGAATATCAATTTTGTGGCTTTTTCAAGCCATCTGAAGGATTTGACAGGACA
Organism: Alphaproteobacteria bacterium; assembly: GCA_019745755.1. Lineage (GTDB taxonomy): Bacteria > Pseudomonadota > Alphaproteobacteria > Paracaedibacterales > JAKBAR01 > JAKBAR01. Next base: position 1,445 of record JAIESS010000162.1, on the reverse strand, counting down.
AGTGTTTACTCTCTTTATTTTGACCGTGGCGGCAGCAGAAGCCGCTATTGGTCTTGCCATTCTCGTTGTGTATTACAGACGTCACCATGCCATTCGCGTTGATGATGTGAGCCGGATGAAGGGGTAGGATGATGCTTCCAGAGATTGCACTTTTTTCACCTCTTGCAGGATTTTTATTGGCGTCCTTCTTAAGCGGTCGCGTCAAAGATTCCGTGATTCAGTTTATCACATGCGGCCTTATGGTCGTGGCGGCAATAGCCTCTTTGTTGTTATTGCTAGACATTGGGATCCCTAATAAAGCAAAAACGATTATCTTTTGGCAATGGCTTGACGTTGGGAATTTAAAAGTGAGCTTTGGGATGATGTTGGATCGTACAAGCCTCGTCATGATGACCATGGTGAATAGCATTGCGTGCCTCATTCATATTTATTCCGTGGGATATATGGCAAGTGATGCCTCCATTCCAAGGTTCATGGGGTATTTGAGTTTGTTTACTTTTTTTATGCTCGCCCTTGTGAGTGCGCCGAATTTGGTGCAGCTCTTTTTAGGGTGGGAAGGTGTTGGTTTAGCCTCCTATCTGCTGATTGGGTTTTGGCACCATAAACCCAGTGCTAATGCTGCATCTATTAAAGCTTTTGTCATGAATAGGGTAGGGGACGCCGGTCTTATTATGGGATTAGCAGGGCTTTTTTACCTGGGCTCAACCCTCGATATAAGCACCTTAAATCACGCTGCGGCGGATCTGTTGTATCAAGAAAAAACAGTAACTTTTTTCGGATCGACCTTTGATATCCTGCCTTTTATCTGTGTGGCTCTTTTCCTTGGAGTCATGGGAAAATCAGCACAGCTCGGTCTGCATACATGGCTTCCTGATGCGATGGAGGGCCCAACCCCTGTATCTGCATTGATTCACGCAGCCACCATGGTCACAGCGGGTGTGTATTTACTCATTCGTCTTCACCCTATTTTTGCACTCTCCCCAGGGGTACAGCATTTCATTGCTATCATGGGGGCCTCCACATGTTTTTTTGCGGCGACGGTTGCGCTTGTTCAAGATGATATCAAGCGCATTATTGCCTATTCTACATGTAGCCAGCTTGGTTATATGGTTATGGCAGCTGGGATGAATGCCGTTGACGCATCATTTTTTCATCTCGTCACCCATGCTTTTTTCAAGGCTCTCTTATTTCTTGGTGCGGGATCTGTCATTCATGCCCTTTCCGATGAGCAAAATATTGAGAAAATGGGCGGCCTATACCGCCACATTCCCTTTACTTACAGTATGATGTGGGTGGGGAGTTTGGCCCTTGCTGGGATTCCTTTCTTTTCAGGATTTTATTCCAAGGATGCCATTCTCGTCGCTACCTTTGCGGAGGGGTCCGACATATCGCTGAGCCTTTTTGGTGTGGGATTATTTGTCGCGTTTATGACAGCGCTTTATAGC
>JAIESS010000033.1 GCA_019745755.1 Alphaproteobacteria bacterium | reverse complement strand
GCTTTCGCATAGCGACCCTCTAAGGATGTCAATTCTGTCGAAAAGGTTGACACACACAGCTCCCCTCCTAAATCCATTGATTTGATACTAGGATGTTTGATGCTTCAACTCAAGGGGGATATTGAAAATTTTAGCCGCATGTAAAAAGCAAAAGAAAGTATTTAAATACTTTCTTTTGCTAATATTATTTACTGGTTATCAAATGAAGGTTGCAAAGGTTTTTTAGGGGAAGATTTTTGCTGTAATGGTTTTGGTGTCTCTATTCTAGCTTTTTTTGAAGGAGATTGTAGTTCGGGGCTCTGAAGAGCGATTGCTTTTCTTTTTATCTCTTTAGGTCCCTCATTTTCTTTATCCGCTGAATCTGACTCAGATCCCGACTCAGATTCTAATTCATCTTCGCCAAACCATCCAAAGCATAACACTTCTTTTTTTTCTTTATTTTCGTTCTTTTTTTCACGCTGTATGCGTAGTCCCTCTTCAAGAGCGTTACGACTTGATTCCAATAATTTTTTATGAGACAAAGCACGATTAAAACACTCAAGAACGTTTTTATTTTCTAATTCATTAAGGGATTTGACGCAATCAGGGTTTGATTGTGCTCTTTTAATTAACTCTAAAATGTTTTGTATCTCAACCAAGGACATTGTCATTAAATCAGTTGCAAAAGGAAACATAGATGTAAATCTGGAAATTTTGTCTCCTTCGTGGGCATATATTTCCGCAACTCTTAACCATGCATTAAGATTTTCAGGATTCAACAGAATAGCATTTTTTAGTAAAAGAAAGCGGTTCATCATCATGTTTTCAAGGCACACAGTGATCCCTAACTCTTTATTTTTTTCAGGTATTCTTAATTCATTGTTTTTATTAAGCCTTGATGTATATTTCATTGTGTGCATGTAGGTTTGAGAAAGCTGATAGTAAGCTTCTGATAGCAAGCATTGATTCTCAGTGGTCATAACGTCTAATGTTTGGTTTTTTTCAAAATGACAAATGAGAGTGATGAGAGTTTTTTCAGCAATATAATCACCGAGGCTATTGATTAAATCTTTGCCACCTTTCTTCTGAGAAGAATCTGTCAATTTTAGGTGACGACATGTATTGGCAAAACTAATATTCTCTTGGGATAAATACGTTATATCTTGAGAGGCATGAAGAAACTCACCAAATGTTAATTGATTTCCAAGCATTAAATGCCCAATCGTCTGTGTAAATATGTACGCACCTGATCGTATGCGAGCAGCTTTTGCTGAGGCATCTGTTTCTACAGGGAGTTCATTATAGGATGTGCCAAAGATGACGCTCTCTGGAATTTTATCATATAGCGTTGTAATTTTAAGAGAATCAAAGGGACGATAACCTCGTTGTTCAGTGGGCAACGAACAAAGAATAGTCAGCTCAGCAAGAAAATCTCTCACGGGTGTGATTGTTCTTACAATAGGTGTGTGCCTGAGAGGAATCGATTTTTTAGGTGAGTATTGCTGTGCTTTATTTTCTAGCCTAACTCGCACATCCATCGCATGGCAGGCTTGTCCAAGCCCTATTAATACTGATAAATATAAAGCAATAAGTTTAAAATTTTTTATAATCATTGTTTTTTTAATATAGTTTATGCATATGAAATTTATATGTGTATGCAATTCTATATTTTCAATGATTTATTTTTCAAAACATATAAACAGGCAAACCTAGTGCTTATTCGGCTTATGGCATAAGCCCAAAAAAAACGATATGACCATCTTTTAGCATGCGTAGCGATGTAATAAAGTCAGGTTCCTGAACCGTTAATTCACTTGGTTGTTTTATAATATCAAAGGTATTCAGAAGATCTGCTAGGACCTGAGGATTACTATCCATTTTAGCTTTCTTCAGACGATCAAAAATCACCTGATGTAGTGCTGTTGGAACGTACATCCCAATGACAGGCTCTTGTGTGAGTGGATAGAAAAAATAGTGGATTTGCGCATCTGACTCACCAAGATCGACCATGACAAGAGGGCACTGTCGTGTGTGATCAAAATTTTGGTAAAGGAGGGAGCGAATCAGGCTTTTTTCGATGTCTAACTTTCTGAACTGTTCATTAGGTCCATTGCAGCAAAATCCTGAAGAAGTCCACAGAGCTATTGCAAACATAGCAAAAACAAATTTTTTCATGAGATGTATTTTTTAAATTTTTATTATTAGGCGAGACTCGCAGGAATAATGTTGTCATGTCAAGGTTGATGAGGGAGATGAACATCTCCCTCATGTGTTGGGTGTTTTATAGGCAACACTTATTTTTTTCTGTGTACCCAATATAAAATCCAGCTAAGTAATGTAGCGATGAGCATAATACTGGCTATGGGAGTGATGGTCCCGTCGAAAAATGTTCCAATAAGGAGGACGCCGACGGCGCCAAGGCCCATTTCCAAGGACCCGAGCAAGGATGAACTCGCGCCAAGCCCCTCCTTTACTTGCGAAAAAGCAAGGGCTGTGCCATTGGGAATAATGAAGGCAAGGCCGAAGGCAAAAGGGAACTCTATGAGTTGTAACAGCATCGGATCTTCTAAGCCACTATAGCCTGCTATAACAAGGCTGCAGGCGCTCCCTCCACATACAACAAGACCCCCCATGACAAGAGAGTTTAGGTCAAACCTATTCAACAATTTACTATTCATGAATGCTCCTATCACATAAAAGACAACCCCTGAAAAACCGTAATAGCCATAATGTTGAACAGGAACCCCCAAATACTTGATAAAAAGCACCGGTGTTGCCGCCATCCATGCCCAAATACTACCAATCATGAGACTTGGAATGAGGGCAAGGACCACAAATCGGACATTTTTGAACACATTCACATAGGCTCTCCCAATGCTTTTGAGGGATAGAGGAACACGTTCATGTAAAGAAAGCGTCTCCGGCATGATGGTCAATAAAAGAATGACAAGCCCCAAAGCGGTCATGCTTACCACAGCAAAACACATGCTCCAATGCATATGGTGGGCGATGTAGCTTCCCAATACTGGGGCGAGGCCCGGTGACAAAGCAATGGCCATGCCCATGAAGGAAAGGACCTTTGCGCTTTTCTTTTCATCAAACAGATCGCGGACCACAGCAAAACTTACTACGACAGCTACGCCTGCGCCAAGGCCTTGGATAAAGCGTGCCAACAAAAGCAGTTCGATGGTTCCTGCAAGGTAAGAAAAGATAGAACCCACCAAAAACAATGTCATGCCAGCACGCAAGACCGTGCGTCTGCCCGCACTATCGGACCAGGGGCCGTAGATGGGGCCCGATAGGGCAAGGCCAAGTAAATTGATGCTTACCGTCCACTGGGTCAGGGCTTCAGAAATTTGAAAATGAGCAGCGACGGTAGGCAAGCTCGGTGTATAAATAGCCGTTGCCATTTCTGCGATGGCAATGATGAGAATAAGTAAAATGGGTACAAGTATGGTATATGTGCGATTCATTGTTCACATCCTTATGATAGAGAATGATGACGTTACAAAGGTAACGCCTTAACAA
>JAIESS010000210.1 GCA_019745755.1 Alphaproteobacteria bacterium | reverse complement strand
TACGATCGATATCTTTTTTGTAGAGGGTTTTTCAAAAAGGGGAACTCCTGTGGCGATGTATTCAAAAGATAAAGGGGTGAAAGTCTATTCTCAAGAAGCCCTTGAAAAGGTGAAACATTTGTATGATACATACCGTATGGAAAAAAATAATGGTTTGCCACTTTTTGATGACCTGACAGCTCACAGAGAATAGAAGCCACCTCTCGCGATGTCTATGCTCGTGACTTCAGGGTAACAGTCCCCCTTAAAACTACTTTTTGGGCCATTTTTAAGATGATTGAACCTTTCCATATCAAAAAATCCATGATATTTTAACGGATCATTCCTTAGAAAAACTGAAGTGTCTTATGACGTTCTCAAAGCCAATATTCCTGAGGCTTATCACTTGCTTCATGCTTGTTGCATGTTCTGATGCACCTCCCATGCCTCCTAAAGTTGTTGAGGTGGAGCACGTGCAGTTGGCGCCGTTTCGTTTTTCTGTGAGCCTCGTCGGTGTGATTAAGCCAAAATATGAATCAGTCCTCACCGCCCGTGTGACGGGTGCTGTGGATACGCATATAAAGGCAGGTGACGTTGTCAAGAAGGGCGACATCATTGCCGAAATTCAAAAGGCCGATACACAAAAAAACTATGATCTTGCCATGAAAGAAGCTGCTATTGCGAAGGAGCAATTTGAGCGCGCCCAAACATTAGGTCATTCGAAAACCATGTCCAAGCAAGATGTAGAGGGCAAACGTATTGAGATGATCCGTGCGGAAAAACAAGCGTTGGATGCGAAGAATCGCCTTGAAGATAGCCAATTTATTGCACCTTTTGATGATTGTATTGTGGGTGTTTATAAAGTGCGCGAGGGTGCCCATATGAATGTTGGGGATGTTCTTGTAACCGTTTACAAAAAGGGCGAACTTGTTGTTACGTTTGATATTCCTGAGGAATTTATGGCCAAAGTAAATGCACAGCAACATGTTATCATAGGTGGAAAACCCTTTACATTAACAGGTGTCCAAAAGCTTATTGATCCCGAATCCCATATGGGGCCGGCTTTTGTCAATTATACCTGTGATGCGTGTGTTGTTGGTAGCAATGTGAACGTGGATCTCGTTATGTATGATGGGGAAAAAGATATTTCTGTGCCAAAAGAGGCCGTGTACTATACGCCGGATCAAGCTTTTGTCTATCTCGTAAAAGATGGTAAGGCAGCTCTTCAACCTGTCAAGGTGGGGTATACTTATAAGGAGCGCACCCAAATTGTAGAGGGTCTAAAAACAAGTGATGCTGTGGTTGCTAAGGGAATTACCCGTCTTTTCCCTGGTCTTGATGTGGTGATTTTTGAGGATAAAAGCGACACCAAGGTAGCAAGTGCATTGGATAAGACTGCTGTCGCCGATAAGAAATAATCGTTACGCTATTGCGAGTATAAGTTTATGAATTTTACCCATGTGTTTATCCAAAGGCCTGTGCTAGCGAGTATTTTAAACGCGCTCATCGTTATCTTTGGTGTGTTGAGTTTTGAAAATATTACCTTTCGTGAGTATCCAAATATCGAAGTGCCTATTCTTGGCGTGGAGGTTGTTTATCCCAATGCCAGTGCTGAGGTGGTTGAGTATTCTGTCACGAACCCCATTGAAGATGCCTTGTCCAAGGTGGAAGGGTTGGAAGCCATGGCGTCGTCCACCCACTATGAACGGGTGAATATTAGTCTTCAGCTCAAAGAAGAATCCTCCGTGGATCGTGCTATGATTTTGGTGCGCGATGCCTTGTCCTTGGCACGTCAAGATTTACCAAAGGATGTGAAGGAACCCATCGTGAAGCGTAATGCGGAGCGTGATAGTGGACCTCCTTTCATGGCCGTCATGATCTCAAGCCCCACCAAAAATGCCGGCGAACTCTATCACTTTGCTCAAACATCCATTCGTAATAGTTTTAGGAGTGTAAAGGGCGTTTCTCAGGTTCAGCTTTGGGGTAATCCTTATACGATGAAGGTGAATCTTGATCCGAAAAAAATGTATGCTCTTGGGGTGAATATTGACGATATTACCAATGCCTTTGAGCATAATAATTTAGCTTTTGCCGCCGGAAAATACCGCGATGCTATCCCTGTGATTTTGGACTTGAGTGTCAGTACCCCGGAAGAATTTGAAAAAATTATCATTAAGCATAAAAATGATAAACCTATTCTTTTGAAACATGTGGCAAAGATTGTTTTGGAAGAAGATACCCGCAGTTTCCGTATGCGTTTTGGCGGGGAGTCGGCTCTTGTCATGACCCTTTCCTGCGCCAGTGATGCCAATGCTCTTGAGGTTTCCAATAGGGCCAAGGCTGAACTTGCCCATGTTCAAAATGAGCTTCCAAAGGATGTGTCCTTAACCCTTGTCATTGACCAAGCGGATTTTATTCGTGAATCCCTCGGTAACGTGAATCATTCAATCATCGAAGCTATTGTCCTTGTGATGATTATTATTTTCATCTTTTTAAGGAATATTCGCGCCAGTATTATTCCTATCGTCACTATTCCCATCGCTCTGATTGGGGTGATTACCATTCTTTATGCCTTTGGCTATTCCCTTAATACGACAACCCTTCTTGCTCTTGTTCTTGCTGTTGGGCTTGTTGTGGATGACGCTATTGTTGTTTTGGAAAATATTTATCGTTATATCGAGGAAGGACTGACGCCCTTAGACGCTGCAAAAAAGGGAAGTTCGGAAATTGGTTTTGCCATTCTTGCCATGACCGTAACCTTGGCCAGTGTCTTTACGCCTATTGCTTTTTTAAGTGGCTTTACGGGAAAACTTCTTGTGGAGTTTGCTGTGACGTTATCAGGAGCCGTGCTTATTTCAGGTATTACGGCACTGACATTATCCCCCATGATGTGCTCTAAACTTCTTAAGAGTCATAATGATGTGGGGGGCAAGCATTACCTCCCTCAAGTGGATGTGTTTTTAGAGAAAGTGCATACACGCTATGCAGCCCTTTTGGCGCGGTTGTTCCCCAAAAAAGCATGGCTTGGTTATGGTGCCCTTCTTCTTATGGTATCGTGTGTGTGGATGGCTATGTCCTTGCCGAGTGAAATGACACCCAAAGAAGATCGTGGCTTTATCTGGGTCTACAGCCCACCGTCACCAGGAAAAGACTTAAATGCTCAAGACATTAACATGCGCAAAATTGAAGCACGTCTAAAGGACATTCCCGGTATCGCAAGTACCACAACCTTCATGGGGGATTGGGGGGGGACCGTTGTGCTTCACCTGACGCCATCATCGACACGGTCAAAAACAGCGTCCCAAATGGCGGAAGAACTCATGGGCGTTTATGTGGATTTCCCGTCCGTGGATGTGTATCCAAGCAGTTGGAATGATGGTCTTCCCAACTTATCCATTGTGGAGGTCTATGGTGATTTTGGTGTGGCTGTAAAAACAACGGGAACTTACGGCGAGCTTGAAAAGACCATGCAAGGCTTTTCCATGAAGGCCAATGAATCAGGGAAATTCAAGGAAGCTTTTTCAGC
>JAIESS010000167.1 GCA_019745755.1 Alphaproteobacteria bacterium | reverse complement strand
GTAAAATTGTGGATGTGGCTTATAAGGAAACGGAAAAGCTATTACGGGACAAAATAAAAGACCTTCATGCCCTAGCAGGGGCCTTGCTTGAGTTTGAAACACTCACAGGGGATGAGATTAAAAAACTTTTGATGGAGGGTATTGAACCTACGCAAAAGCGCACTAAAACGCCGCCCAAAACCGCTGTTCCTACGACGGAGTCACTCTCTGATACCGAATCGGGTGAGGACAAAGCACCTAAAAAAACGGTAAAAAAACCCGCAAAACCGCTTACTAAACCGTCCCCTGAAACACCTGAGGTTTAATGTAATGCAGGGAAAACGTAAACTCTTCGGTACGGATGGTGTACGGGGTCAAGCGAATGCGTGGCCCATAACACCGGATGTGATTATGAGCCTTGCCATGGCCGCAGGATCAGAATTTATTCGCGGCGACCATCGTCACACCGTTGTTATTGGTAAAGATACACGGTTGTCTGGCTATATGGTGGAATCAGCCTTAACCTCTGGGTTTACGGCGGTGGGTTTTCACGTCATGCGGGTGGGCCCTCTTCCAACACCAGCTGTGGCTCTTTTGACAAAGTCCCTGCGTGCTGACCTTGGTGTGATGGTGTCTGCTTCTCACAACCCTTATCCCGATAACGGCATTAAATTTTTTGGCCCTGATGGGTACAAACTCTCTGATGCAACGGAACAATCCATTGAAAAACGCATGAGCAGTGATTTTGACCTTGCGGCCTTTGATCATATTGGCAAGGCGAAAACCCTTGATGATGCCACGGGCCGCTACATCGAATTTGCAAAGTCGACCTTTCCCAAACACCTACGCCTCGATGGTCTTAAAATTGTTGTGGATTGTGCCCATGGCGCTGCTTACAAGGCTGCACCTGCTGTGCTTTGGGAACTTGGCGCTGATATTATCCCCATTGGAACACACCCTAACGGTACCAATATTAATGACAAATGCGGTGCGACGTCCCTCGATCTTGCAAAGCAAACCCTCTTGGAACATCATGCCGATCTTGCCATTATTCTTGATGGTGATGCGGATCGTATTATCATGATTGATAGCAAGGGACGCGTGCTTGACGGCGACAAGATCCTTGCGCTGACCACATCTCATTTTATTAAAACAAAGCGCTTGCGTGGTGACGCCGTTATTGCGACTCATATGTCGAATCTAGGGCTTGAGCGTTATTTAAAAAGCATTGGGTTAAATCTCATCCGCACCAATATTGGGGACCGCTATGTCATTGATGCTATGCGAAAGCTTAATTGCAATATTGGGGGTGAACAATCCGGGCATATTATTCTTCACGATTATACAACTACGGGTGACGGCCTTATTGCAGCCCTTCAAGTTCTTGCCATTATGCAAAGGGAGCAAAAACCCTTGTTTGAACTATCGCATATTTATGAGAATGTTCCCCAGATTCAACATAATTTAAGACTATCCTCCCCCGTTAATCTCAACGATGATATGATCAAAAGTATGATTCGAAAAGCCGAGGAAAAAATCGGATCCTCCGGTCACCTTCTTGTTCGAGCATCAGGAACGGAACCTGTTCTAAGGCTTATGGCTCAAGGCGATAACAAGGATATTTTGGATGATGTGCTAAGCACTTTGTCTGACTATTTAAAGGCTCGGGCGGCTTAATGGGACGGCCTAAAGCTCGTTATAGTGACAAAGAAAGGGCATAAATATATGCTCCATTTTAAAATTGTGCGCCATGGGGTGCGATTTCTTTTTATTCTTTTGTGTGTGATCGCGGGGTACTATTACGTCACACAAAAACCAACCCCTGTTGTGAACGTCTACAACTGGTATGCTATGCTCCCCAAAGACGTCCTCGATGATTTTTATGATGAGACAGGCATTCATGTATGCATCGATTACTACGATAATAATGAAGTCTTGGAAGCAAAGCTTTTTGCGGGAAATTCCGGTTATGACGTCGTTTTTCCGTCAGCATCTCCTTATATGGCAAGGCAAATTAAGGCCGGCATTTATCAAAAACTCGACAAAACACTCATACCCAATTTTGATGATTTGCAAACAATTCTTCTTGACCAAATACGCATTGTTGATCCGGACAATAGCTATAGTATTCCCTATTATTGGGGGACACTTGGTATTGCTTTTAATGAGGATATGATCAAAGCACGTATGCCGAATGCACCCATGGAGAGTTACGCTCTTTTATTTAATCCTGAGATTGTCAAAAATTTTCATGACTGCGGCGTGACACTTCTTGAAGAAGCTGTTGATATTTACCCCCTCATTCTTCTTCATCTGGGCAAAGATGTAGGGAGTTCCAACATGGATGACTTGATTGCAGCACAGCGTCATATGATGCGTATACGTCCTTATATAAGACGGTTTAGTTCATCGCGCCTTGTAGGTGAATTGATGAATGGGGAGACCTGCTTGGCGCAAGCCTGGTCCGGTGATACACAAGTTGCCATTCGAGAAGCAAAAAAGCTGGGTAAAAATCTGCGTTATGTCATTCCCAAAGAAGGAACGACGCTATGGATTGATGCCATTGTGATTCCCAAAGATGCCCCCAACGCTAAAAATGCACATATTTTTATTAATTTTTTGCTACGTCCTGATATTGCAGCAAGAGTAAGTTTATTTACACTTCTCGCCACAGCTACAAAAGGAGCATTTCCTTATTTACCCAAGGAATTCGTGGAGGATGAAAGTGTTTTTCCAAAGCCTGAAGTCATGCAAAAGCTGCAGCTGGATCAAGATCAAGAACTCGAATATGAACGCGAACGCAATCGTATGTGGACAAACTTTCGCTTAAACAGGAGGGATTAATGGCACCCATTACACCACGTGGCCGTCAACGGGAGCGCCAGCTTGAACCTTGGCAAGACCCAAGTGCAAAACCCTATTTGGTCCTTGAAAATCTGTCAAAGAGCTTTGGCAATGTGCAAGCCGTGCGCAATTTTTCTCTTAGTATTTACCGTAATGAGTTTTTCTCTCTTCTTGGTGGATCGGGCTCGGGAAAGACGACACTGCTGCGCATTCTTGCAGGGTTTGAACAACCTGATGAAGGGCGTATCTTTTTGGATGGCATTGATATTACGGATTGGCCCCCCTATGAACGTCCCATTAATATGATGTTTCAATCCTATGCTCTTTTCCCCCATATGACTGTGGAGCAAAATATTGCTTATGGCCTTAAGCAAGAAAACCTGAGTGAATCCGTCATTAGGGAACGCGTAGAACATGGTCTTCATCTGGTTCAAATGTCTGGCTATGCAACGAGACGTCCTCACCAGTTATCGGGCGGACAAAGTCAGCGCGTGGCCTTGGCAAGATCCCTTGTTAAACAACCTAAAATGCTTCTTCTCGATGAGCCTCTCGGAGCCCTCGACAAACGTCTTCGTGAGCAAACGCAATTTGAATTGATGAATATTCAAGAATCCGTAGGTGTCACTTTTGTGATGGTAACCCATGATCAAGAAGAGGCCATGACCATG
>JAIESS010000007.1 GCA_019745755.1 Alphaproteobacteria bacterium | reverse complement strand
CAAATTCAACATTTTAAGACGCGTTGCAAGCAGTGCTGTAACATAGCCTGCAAGAGCTCCTGCAAGAGCAGCAAGAAGCGTTGCAAGAATAGGGTTGATGCCCATCAAAATGCAAGACCCCGCCACGGCTGCACCGAGAGGAAAACTCCCATCCACGGACAAATCAGGGAAATTTAATGTCCGAAATGATAAATAAACACCAAGGGCCACCAGGCTGTAGATCAACCCCATTTCCAAGGCGCCCAAAATTTGTATAGTCACAGTCTTACTCCATTATAAAGGGCACTTATGCGTTGGGTACGGCAACCGTTTTTGATGATCCCGTTGATACATCAAACCCACACAGCTGTTCTTTATCCAGCTTAAGTCCCATTTTCTCGCACGCATTAAGATTCATCTGGAAAATCACAGGATGATCCCGCGCTACGGAAATTGTGTTTGCTTTTTCACCTTTGATGATTTTTATAGCATACTCTGCGGCCTTTTTACCAAGAAGAAAGCGGTCATAACCTGCAATAGCCACAACACCAGCATCAAACGATCCTGTGTCCGCAGCAAAAACAGGCACTTTATTTTTCTCCCCCACAGCAATAATGCCCTCAATAGCAGCAACTGCCGTATTATCGTTCGGTATATGAATAGCATCAACACCCCTTGCCACAAGATTTTGAGCCGCAGGAGCAACATCACTTGTTTTAGATGCTGTCGCTTCCACAAGTGTAATGCCTTGGCGATGCGCTTCTTTTTTAAGGTCATTGACCATTTGAACAGAGTTGGCTTCACCTGGATTATAAATTACACCAATAATTTTTGACGATTTTTTTCCAGCACTTAAGACCTTCAAAATGCACTCAATTTGAACACTCGCAGGCAAATAATCACTCACACCGGTTACATTGTCTGTACGCGGCGCTTCATTTTTGGAAATAATTTTTGCAGATACAGCATCTGTTACTGTGCTGAATACAACGGGAATATCCGTTTTAGAGGCAGCATTCACAACACTTTGCGCAGAGGGTGTCGAAAAAGCCACAATCACAGATGGGTGAAGACCTATGAACTTTGTCGCGATTTGGGCGGCTGTACCAATGTTACCTTGGGCATTTTCAAATTCAACTTTAATATTTTTACCATCCTCAAAACCGGCATCTTTGAGGCCCGCCATAAATCCCGCCCGCTCAGCATCAATGGACTTATGCTCAATAATTTGAGTAAGAGCAATGGTTTTTATATTGGAAGGGGGCTGCTTGTCGCAACTTTGAAGGAGAATAAGAGAAAAAATAAGTGTAAGAAGAAGGTTTTTTGGAGAAGATCTAAGGCTCATGATGATAATCGCTTTCGTAAAGTGTGTAAATTTAAATGGACTGTTGCTGAGGAACAAAAATAACAATAATAGGTTTTAAATCGGGACATGAGCATTTCTCCACATTAAAAATACGTCTTGAGGATAACATCCTTTTTAGACAAAATCCAGAAAAAATCATAGACCCATTTACCCATTCAATGGCCCTCATGAAAAATACTTATTGACCTTGCCCTTTTATCCAAGACACAATTATAAAAATAATTTCATTAAAATTTTATAGAAAAATTAAATTTATACAGATTTAGGAGATATGGTCATGAGAAAAACAAAATTAGTTTACGGCGCACTTGGTTATCTTCTGATCAGTCCAGCACATTGCAATACAGTCATTAATCAAGATGAGAATGGGGCCAATGCAACTATCCCTCCTATTATAACGATTATTCCTATTATTTCCGAATTACAACAGTTACCCGAACAAAGGGCCACCCCCGATGAACCGTTTCGTTTGCACCAAAGAGGTACGTTTGTGCCAACTCAAAAACAACGCAAGCACACCTACATGGATACGTTTAGTTATGCCAATGTGAATCAACCTTATGAATCAAATGTTCAAAGACTTTCTCAAGCAGGTCCTATGGTTGTGAATGGGCAAGAGCATCGTCTTTGGGCCGCACCTTATTATGTGCAGGGTAAATCAGATGTGGTAAATTCGAGATCTGCAACAGATTATAGCGAAGGTATTGCCTTTGGTTGTGAAAAACGTTCAAGCAAGAATCAATGGTCTCTTGGTCTCATGGCCAGCGCAGGTCTTGGTCAGTTTTATGTTCCTGTGGCCAATGTACCTAAGATGTCAACAACCACAAACACAGGGTCCCTAGGCCTTTACCACTCAAAGTCATTTTTTGATGATGGACGCCTTCGTTATGACGCAGTCCTTAATGGTGCGCTAAACAGCCATGAAGTTAAGCGGTTTGGAAATCCTTCTGCAGGCGCTTTATTTCGAGCGACAGGTAAATACCGTAGTAAGAGTATATTGTTTGATTTTATGACATCATGGAAGTTTGTCCCCCTTCCTAATTTCTCTATTCGCCCTAATCTAGGTATTACTGTGGATTCCAGAGTGTTTAATGCTTACACAGAGCAAGGCGGGGGCAACTTTAATCAATCTTACCGCCGTAAAGTCATACGTTCAAGGGAGCCCTATGCTGGTCTTGGTTTTCGTCAAAAGTGGACGAAGGATAGTTATGACTATAAACTCACCGGTGTTTATGAGTATGGACACGATTTTGGTGATAATAATACAATAACTCAATTGAATGTAGTTTCAGCACCATCGACTCTTTTCTCCTTCAATACACAAGGGGCTGGCCGTGATGCCCATTACTTCACATTTTATGGTTCGGCATTCAATGCACAGAAAAACTTTAAGGTCTTGCTTGCTTATATGGCTACCTTGAAAAAACATCGTACATCCCATGCGTTGACCCTGAAGGTCGAATGGCGTTTTGGAGAAAAAAAGAAATAAAAAAAACTCTTAAAAAAAATGCATGAGCGCATAAACCGTTAACGGTTTATTAAGACATTACCCGTTATCCTTGACAATACACTCAAAATTATTTTTGGATTATGGTTCGTTTTGTTCTTATGCTTGGGGGCGCATCAGCCCTCCTCAGCTTTATTCTCTACACCTCAACAGCATACACTTTTAAGGAAGTTGGCGCGTACACAGACCCACTCACAGGTCTTTTATCCCAAAACAATTAAAACAGTATTGCATATTAAGAGCTGATATTACGCGTCATTGATGTTAGAATAAACATAGCTTAAGCTCAATTTATAATTTTTAATGACAACAATGACCTTTGAAAAAGCCATTCAAGAACTCGAAACGATTGTACGTAAACTTGAAGAAGGACACATGCCCTTAGATGAATCTGTCAAAGCGTATGAAAAGGGCATTCATCTTAAAAAAATGTGCGATGAAAAATTGGCTTCTGCTCAACTAAAAATAGAAGAAGTCATGGTCGCTAATAATAAAATAAACACAAAACCTTTTGAAGAAGATCCAAAATAAGCCTTTGACCGTTTCGGCAAAATTGAGACAACTTTAGAAGTATCACATCATTTCATGTCTATTTTTGCGATGCTTGACTTTTTTAAAAAAAAATGGCAT
>JAIESS010000081.1 GCA_019745755.1 Alphaproteobacteria bacterium | reverse complement strand
AACGTCCTTTTAATATGTGCGCCCTACTTAATGGAACTGTTGGTAATGCTTCTTTGAAAGATTTTATAATGGTTATGCATACGCCTCAACAAAAATTAACCTCCCATTACATTATGAAAATAGCCTCTATTATGCTTTGTGTAATGATTGATGGTATGTCCGCATCCTATGCATCTGATGATGTTGTTTGCTCTCTCGGGATAGAGTCTCTTTTGACGGATTCTCCCATTGTAACGCGAACCCTTGGGCGGGAACATTTTTTTAAAATAGCAAAAAATTGGAAAATGGACATAACGTATGTGGAGGGTGTCTATAAAGCCTTGAGTGATAAAAAGTTTGTGCGAGTTGATGCACTACACTTTTTGAAAGAAAAGAGCGTAGATAATAAACCACGGGAAAATTTTATGCGCTATAAACTCGTCGATCGATTGATGAACGAGCATATGAATGTGTTTGGTCAACGTATTGTGCGAACGCATACTATTCCAGGCGCTGGTTCTATTGAGATTCATGAATTTGTGGGGCTCAGTTCAAAGGAATTAACGACGTTAAATGCGAAGACAGTCTATGATCAAGACTTTTTGTTTGCGTGTGACGAAGCACTCAGAGACGCTGATTTTGACTATCGACGCGCCCTTGATATTGCCATGAAACGAGGGCCTCATACCTATACATTTGAAGGTTATCGTCAATTAGCAGCGCAAGTGGACGAGTGTATCACTCTTCTTTTCTCAGTGTATGCGCAAAAAACATCGTATGTGCAAAAAACATTGAAGGGGTGACTAAAGAGTGGGGGGATTCCTCCCTCTCTACTCCCCAATCTCCGGAAAAATATCAAGAAGCTCCCGCCATTCGCGAGCACCAAGACCGGAAGATTTTTGATCAATAGATTCACCTTTTAGGCGGCGCTTGATAATCTCCGTCGCTGTCTTGGACAGATGAGTGGATCCCATTTTATATTCCATAAAGGCATGGTATGTCATGGGTGCCCAGGCTTTGAGAATGTCGAGCATTTTTTCAGCATAGATGCGAATCTCGTATTGAGCATGGGGGTCAGCGCGAAGGCTAAGGAAATGCATGAAATTGTGGAGATCAATCTTCCAATAAAATTGTGTGTAGAAATTCACAGGTAAATTCATACGCGCAAGCTCCCGGGCTAAACTTGGCCGTGCCTCATCAATGATATTTCCCTCATCATCAAAGTTCATCATTTCTTGATAATGTTTATACGTCAAAAGCGCATCATGCTTGAGGTAGTCCAGTACCCGCTCAGCATCACGCCCCGTTAGAACTTCATCGCGCCCCTGGTTATTGGACGTCGACTGCGCTGCAATTTGATCGGGGGCTGGAATATAAAATTCTCTATCCATGACGGAATAACGCGCAGAATACTCATTCACGTTGGCTGTCCGGTGACGCAACCATTGCCGTGCCACAAAAATCGGCATTTTAACGTGAAATTTAATCTCGCACATTTCAAAGGGCGTGGTATGACGATGGCGCAGCAAATAATTAATGAGCCCTTGATCCTCACTTACTTTTTTCGTTCCTTTGCCATACGATACGCGTGCTGCCTGCACAATAGCCGCATCATCCCCCATGTAATCCACAACGCGAATAAAGCCGTGATCAAGGATCGGAATGGGCTCAAAAAGAAGTGCCTCAAGGTCAGGGGACGTTGCACGCAACGTGCTGGATGCATTGCTGAGGAGGTCTTGGAGGTCGTCTTTGTGCTTTTCTGGAATATGCATGGAAAAATCTTTTTTAGCGATGTTGCGATATTTTAAGCAATCCCCCTTTAAATTGGAAGGGAAACGTACTATCTTAGTAGTGTCGGGGTAACTCGAATATGATGATAAACGGCTTATGGAATAGGCGTTGCGGACCCGGGGGCGGTACCCGGCGTCTCCACCAATATGTATGGGGACGAAACAGGATCGACGTGCGTAATAAAGATATGTCTTTCATCCGGCATGGTACCGTCGTTATCGGACTAAAAACAATAAGTGCAACAGAAATGTATGTACGTGAAGAAGAAGTTGCAACAGTTGGCGCGAAAGCGAAAGCTGGAGTAACAACACTCGTTGGTTCCATGAAAATGGTTTCAAAGAGCACTGTAATTAATTTTGTTATGCCACAAGCATGTGCACAACAAGATCTTTTTACAGCTTCTGCAGTAGCAGCCTAAGCTTAGCAAGTCGACGCTAAGGTAGCTACATCACGCGGTTAGGGGGCCCCGGGCAACAGAATGCCCCCACTTAGCGACGTTTTTTAAAGCGGTGAACTGTAGGTAGTAAAAATGAGCAAGAAAATTAATTACGAAGATTTGGTTCAAAAATCATTGGTAAATGTGGTCCGCGATTTGCTTCGTGATGCATCAGATAAGGGGCTTTTCGCCAATCATCATTTTTACATTACCTATAATACGGATCATCCCGGCGTTGAGATTCCTGACTATTTGCGTGAGCAATATCCCGATAGCATTACCATTGTGGTGCAGTATGAGTTTTGGGACCTTGATGTCTATGATGATCGCTTTGAAATCACCCTCAGCTTTAATAACCTCCATGAGCGTCTTGTTGTGCCCTTTGATGCTATGACAAGTTTTGTGGATCCATCCGCAAAGTTTGGCCTTCAGTTTACCCCAAGCATGCCAGAAGCCCGTGCAAAAGCAGAGCTTAAAAGTTTCACAAAAAACACCCCTAAAAAAGAAAAGGGTGCTCGGAAAAATAAATTTGAAATTCCACCAGAAGCCGTGGAAGGCAATGTCATCAGCTTTGACGCATTCAAAAAAAAGAATTAGTTAGAAAGACATCCTTATTAAAGTAAGTCCTTTAAAGGTTATATAGTGTTTATTATTAAATACTGGGCTTTGGGGGTTCATCGAGCTTACTTATTTTTTGTGCCGTTTTCTTCTTGTCTTTTTGATGCTAATTTAAAGTTGAGCATTCTATCTTTAGTTAAAAGTCTCCAATTTTCGTGAGCCATGATAGAAAATAGTGCATTATTGTCATGCTATTATCGAAACAATGGGGCTTTTGCTATGAAAATTTTTCTTATCCTATCATTTTTTGCTCTTCATACATGTGTTGATGCTGCAGGCTCAAGTCACAGTATACCTATGCATGCTCAAGAATCTGAAGCTATTGAAAATAAGGCGCTTTGTTTCTTTGAATCTCCGAACAATGATGTGCATCAGGTCTTTTATACCAGAGCTCATAACAATCCCCTAAAATTCACACTTTTTATGACATTTGATGTATCATCCAAGGATAAAAGAAAATGGCGACAATCCCTCACTCTCAAGAAAAAACCCAGCAAGGATGAATCAACTGTTGTTTTAGGGGATAGAAATCTTCTTTTTTCACTGACATCTATGACATATGGTGGCGATCACTTTATTTTTTACAATAAAAAATCTGCCATTCTTCAGTGTGAAACAATGGCAGACGTGGATGTGATACAGTTTAAAAAAAGT
>JAIESS010000078.1 GCA_019745755.1 Alphaproteobacteria bacterium | reverse complement strand
GCTGCCCCCCTTGTTTTCAGCTTACAACAACACATCCGTATAGAGTTCAGACGCATCAGGCTCAGGGCTTGACTGAGCAAATTCAGCGGATGCATTAACGATATCCTTCACGCGTTTTTCAATCTCTTTAAAACTTGGTGTGCCTTAGCAACATCCTCTTGTTTTTTAAGCCACTTGACGAGCTTGCCCTCTGTTATGATAGGAGCGAGAGCCGGTATGAAAATTTGAATGGGCATAGGGTTAGTCCTCGTTATTAACTAACCCCGATAACACACTGCTTTAGCTGCATCAATAATATGCGTAACTTGGGGTAGCGCTAGCTTCTCAAGGTTGGCGGCGTAAGGGAGTGGTACATCCACAGCTGCAACACGAACAGGTGGAGCATCAAGATCATCAAAACCAAGCTCGCAGACTTGAGCCATCATTTCAGCGCCCATACCAGCAAAGGGCCACCCTTCTTCCACACTCACAAAGCGATTCGTTTTTTTGAGGGACTGGATAATCGTATCCGTATCCAAAGGACGAAGTGTGCGCAAATCTATGACTTCAGCGTCAATACCTATGGTCGCAAGCTCTTCAGCGGCCTTAAGGGCAGATCCCACCATGAACGAAAATGCCGTAATCGTCACGTCTTTACCTTCGCGCACAACGGCGGCCTTGCCAATCGGCACAAGATAATCCTCATCTTCCGGCACATCAAAGGATTTGCCGTACATAATCTCATGCTCAAGGAAAATCACAGGATTGGGATCGCGAATGGCGGATTTGAGAAGGCCTTTGGCATCCGCTGCTGAGTAAGGCGCAATCACCTTAAGCCCTGGACAATGCGTATACCAGCTGGCGTAGCACTGTGAATGCTGGGCACCCACCCGGGATGCTGCACCGTTAGGGCCGCGAAACACAATGGGACAGCCCATTTGCCCGCCGGACATATAGAGTGTCTTGGCAGCAGAGTTAATAATATGATCAATGGCCTGCATGGAAAAGTTAAAAGTCATAAACTCGATAATGGGCTTCAAGCCAATAAAGGCTGATCCAACACCAAGCCCAGCAAAGCCATGCTCCGTAATGGGTGAATCAATCACACGTTTAGCGCCGAACTCATCAAGTAGCCCTTGGCTAACCTTATAGGCACCATTATATTCGGCGACTTCCTCACCAAGAAGAAAAACCGTCTCATCACGGCGCATTTCTTCCGCCATGGCATCGCGTAGCGCCTCACGTACTGTTTGTGTTTTCATAAACCTGTCAAAATTACCTTTATACTTATGTGAGGTACTATACCACGCATTGTAGACAAGTTCCAAAAAGATTCATTTGGTAGTGAATATAGAGTGGCTTAACGAATTTTTAAGATTACCTGCATAGACTGTGATCTAAGGAAACATTGCCTAGGTTTATAAATGTCAGAAGGTCTTTGGAGTTTATTAGGAGCAGGTGTTGGCTCTGGTTTAACTATTTTTGCGACGTGGTATTTTTATAAACGTAAAGAAAAAGAACGCCAAAAAATTATCATTGCGGTTATCGATGCAAAATTATCTTTTTTGTTTCAACAATATCTTCTCACCGAGAATGGCATAGATATTTACTCTAAAATCAAACATCTTGCAGAAAATTTATTTAAAAATGCCACATACGAAAGAATATTAGACACAAAAAGAAAATTGAAAGAGTATAATATAGATCAAGAAATAAAAGAATTTCTACAAAAAACACCCACTGATTATCTCAAAATACTTTTGGAAACCATCATAAAAGATGATTTTCTAGTAAACGATCACGACTGTGTGTTTTTAGGAAAAGCATTTTTGGTCGATAAAATTGAGATACGTTCATGTTGTGAGGCCATACTTTTCTTTTTTTATTCTGATACTACTCAACAAAAAAACATGCAAGACATATTCTTGTATAATATATTGAGAGGACTTTATCTCTTTGAAAAACTAAGAAAACTCATAAAAAGCAGAGCATAACCCTAATATGCCTAGAAATCAGACAAACCCATCACAACAACACATCCGTATAGAGTTCAGACGCATCAGGCTCAGGGCTTGATTGCGCAAATTCAGCGGATGCATTCACCGTTTCCTTCACGCGCTTTTCAATCTCTTTAAAGCCGTCCTCGCTAAGGATTTTTTCCTTTTCCATTAATGTGCGTAACGTATTAATGGGATCGTGGTTATCACGCATACCATCAACCTCTTCTTTACTGCGATACTTGGCAGGGTCAGACATGGAATGCCCGCGGTAACGATAGGTTTTGATGTGCAACACAACCGGCCCCTTACCAGAGCGCGCATGATCGACAGCCCACGCCCCCGCTTCTTTCACCGCAAAAATATTCATGCCATCCACAACACGTCCGGGGATTCCCCAAGGTTCACCACGTTTGTAAAATTCTATGGATGCAGACGCCCTCGCGACGGAGGTTCCCATGCCATATTGATTGTCTTCGATAATATAAATCACGGGGAGTTTCCAAAGTCCTGCCATGTTAAGAGATTCATACACTTGCCCCTGATTCGCCGCACCATCCCCCATATAGGCAAGGCACACAGCGCCATCTTCCTTATATTTGTGCGCAAATGCCATACCTGTACCAATGGCAATCTGAGCCCCCACAATACCGTGGCCGCCAAAGAAATTCTTCTCCCGGCTGAACATATGCATGGAGCCACCCTTGCCCTTGGAATAACCATCAATACGCCCCGTCAGTTCCGCCATAACGCCGTTCGCCTCCATACCGCAGGCAAGCATATGCCCATGATCGCGGTAGCTTGTAATAACTGTATCTTTGTCCTTAAGACACATTTGAAGCCCAACAACAACAGCTTCTTGACCAATATAAAGATGGCAAAACCCCCCAATGAGGCCCATACCGTAAAGCTGCCCCGCCTTCTCCTCAAACCGCCGAATAAGGAGCATATGTTCATAGGCCTTGATGATCTCAGGGGATGTAAGCGTTCTTTTGGTGGATGTTGTGGGGGATACGGTTGCCGTTTTCATGACCTTAATAGTGTATTATCGTTTTCTCCTACTTCTTTGGTACCTTGAAAAAGCTCATGATGCAAGAATTTATGGAAAAATGACATTCTATTAGGAGCCTTAACTCTTTGTTAAGAATCTTTCTGGATAATAGAGGCATGAGGATTAAAACATATAATATTCAGATGACACATTTTTATAAAAAATTTCTTTTGACAGCAGGGTTCTGCCTCCTCATTATTAGCAGCGAAGGTTTTTCCATGCAGCCTGCTCAAGGACAAATTGTTCCATCAAAAGGAACAGCGATGACGGCGTATCATCAAAATACGGCCCTTGGTAGTGTCCTTCGTGTTCACCGGGGACGCGAACATATGCAGCTTGACGGTGAAGCCATCAGTAGTCGTATTTTTAGACAGTCTATTCAAGCTATTTTCAAAAAAACAACAAATACTGC
>JAIESS010000046.1 GCA_019745755.1 Alphaproteobacteria bacterium | reverse complement strand
AGCCATGGAAGAAGAGATTCTCTCTCTGCCCTATTATGCCACAGGATGATGCAGCCTCCCTGAATCTCACATCTTTTTGGTATGAAAAATTGAAACAGCAATTTGGGGAAGACGTAGGGGCGCATATCCGTGCTCTTGATCAGGAGGCACCCCTTGATCTACGTGTAAATACGCTTAAAATGAGCCGTGATGAAGCCAGAGACTTTTTGTTGACGGAGCACAAGATTACGGCAGAGCCAACCCCTTATTCTCCTGTAGGGATTCGGGTTACGGATAAATTATCCTTTCCCAATGTTTTGATTCAAGAGGGTTTATTTGAGCCCCAAGATGAAGGATCCCAGCTTATTACACTGCTATGTGACGTGAAACCTGGCATAAAGGTTGTGGACTTTTGTGCTGGGGCAGGGGGAAAAACCCTTGGCCTTGCCATGCAGATGGAAAATAGAGGGCAGATTACGGCATCGGATATTTCAGAGTCTCGCCTTAAACGTGCACGGGAGCGTCTGAAACGCCTTGATCTTCATAATGTGGTTGTGCGCGTCATCGATGGTAAGTGGATCAAGAATCATGAAGGGCAATTTGATCGCGTGCTTGTGGATGCCCCCTGTTCTGGGAGTGGTACTTGGCGTCGTAATCCTGATCTCAAAAGGCGCACAGGCCAAAATGACCTCGATGAGCTTGTTCAAAAACAGCGGGATATTTTGGCCCAGGCTAGTCGCCTTGTCAAAAAAGGGGGCCGTCTTATTTATGCAACGTGTTCCCTTCTTCATGATGAAAATGATGGCCAAATAAATTGGTTTTTGGAGACATTTTCAGATTTTAAGAAGGTAGATCTCAGCCACGTAGGTGTGAGTGTCCTTACGGCAAACCCTTGCACAACTTCCACCTTCTCCCTTACCCCCCTCCATCACACAACCGATGGTTTTTTTGTGGGTTGTGTTGAGAGGGTTGTCTTGTGAATTTTTTTATTAAAAGATAAAAACTTTCAAAATTAAATATCTGAGAAAAAGTGAGGAATGAATATTGTTGATCTTTAATGTGTTTTTTAAAGGAGTATATGGTGCTTAAATGTCTTGACGAAGTATAAAAATTACCTAAATGGGAAAATTTTTCTCTATTCTATAGAGAATACGAATGATTAAAAAGATTTTTTTGATGAAACCACATGTCACACTGTCCAAAAGAATTATTGCTCTTCAAATTGATCCTTTAGAAACACTGAATCTTCAATCTGATTCCAGTCTTCTTATTGCGTTTGAAGCACAAGAGCGAGGGTATCGTATTTTTTTCTACAACCCCAAAGATCTCGCATATACTCAAGGATATTTTTTTGCATGCGGCCATTATCTACGACTGTCTAATGAAGGGAAGTTTTACACAGTAGAGGAGGAAGCAATTGTGGATTTATCATCCGTTCGTGCTCTTCTCATTCGCCAAGATCCTCCTTTTGATCATCATTATATTGCTAATACATACATTCTTGAGTTACTCGAAGATCATATAACTATTTTAAATTCACCAAGGGGAATTAGGGCAGCCTGTGAAAAAACACTGCCCCTTTTATTTCCTGATTTTATTCCACCGACGTGTATTTCTGAAAATGTGGAAATTCTTTATAAATTTTCAAAAGGTTTTGATGCGGTAGTCATTAAACCCTTGTTTGGACATGGCGGTAACGGTGTTTTGAAGCTTGAAAAGCCTACATTATTTTTTCTACAAACACTCACAACTTTATACAAAACATCATTTCCAGGGCCTCTTGTGATGCAATCTTATCTTCCCGATGTTGTATTTGGAGATAAGCGTATTTTGCTCGTTAATGGTGACCCCGTTTCTATTTTTAAGCGTGTGCCAAAGCAAGGTGAGATTCGCGCAAACCTTGTTCAAGGAGGGGTAGCCGAAGCCTGTGATTTTACCGCGAAAGATCTTGCTATATGTGCTGCGATTAAACCAAAATTGCGCGAGCTTGGTTTATACCTTGTTGGTCTTGATATTATTGGCGACTACCTCATGGAAATCAATGTTACATCACCAACAGGTCTTCGTACCGCCAACAACATCTATAATATTAATATCGGAAAATTTTTTTGGGATGGTTTAGATGATATTTAAAATTGGAATCCTACATCTTTATGAATGTTCAAGAGTTATACAGATTAAAGGCTTTTCTCTAAATCTCCAATTTTTTGCAAAAGAGTCTTGTCCCTCCCCGCTTTAGCACGAGCGCTTTGAAGCTTTGCTTTGCTTGCATTCTTGTCATTGTGGAGCGCATCTGCTTCTGCATTGGCCCAAAGGGCATGAGCTTCTTGACCATTGACCATATATGCTTTCCCCAAAAGGTGCCATGCAAAATGATTATTATGGTCTTTTAGGATAATCTGATTGAGATAATGTATGGCCTCTGGTATATTTTTCTGCTTCTCAACAAGGAGATGGGCAAGAGATAGCTTGAGATAGACAGCGTCTTTTCCATTTTTAGGTTTTTCTTTTACAGCTCGCATTAACGTTGCTATAGCTTCATCAGTTTTTCCTGCATCCATAAGGAGTTGGGATTTAAGCTCAAGCATATAAGGATTATTAGGCTCATCTTTAAGGGTATGATTAAGTTCGCTCAGTGCCTTTGGTGTTTCAGATGGCATGCGACCATAAGCAACAGAACGTGCATAAAAATCATTGGCAGTTGATCCACCAAAACGCTTAATGACGTGTGTAGGATCCATGGTAAAACCTAGAATTTTTGCGCGTATACGATTAAAAAGCTTTGTATAGTGGGCTTTTTTAGGCCAATTGCCTCCTGGAAACTTTTGATCTGCTTCTTGGACATCCTTTTGTACCGCTTGTATGCGATCTTCTGTCAACGGGTGATCCATAAAGTAAGGATTGAGATCGGGGGTACCGTAAGCTTTTTGAAGTTTTTGCAAGAATGTCAGAAGCCCTGTGGAGGGCACACCCGCTTTTGCAAGAATTTGGATAGCTTCAGCGTCAGCGGCCTTTTCAAGATGCTGCATATTTTTCATAGCTGCCCCCATATAGGCAGTTTGCCCACCCGTAACACCTGCAATGAGCGGGCTTGCATCTTTTGCAGCAAGGGCAGCAATGCCCCCAAGAGCAAAGGCTACAGCGGCCGTAAGAAAAGCTTTGTCTTCCCCCATGGCGGCTTGGACAGAGTGGATGCCCTTGCCGTGTGCAATTTCATGGGCAATAACGCCAAGAAACTCCTCAACGTTATCGCACATACGAAATAAGCCAGAAAAAATTACAAATTCTCCACCCGGACCTGAGGCTGCGTTAACAGAAGAATTAGAGAGAAGAATTATTTTGGGGACGAAGGATGCTTTTTGTTTTCCTCCGGCTTTTTTCCCAGAGGCCTGCAGAAGATCATT
>JAIESS010000091.1 GCA_019745755.1 Alphaproteobacteria bacterium | reverse complement strand
GTTACGGTGACAGCTGCCAAATTCCGCCATGCGTAGGGGAAGATCACGGTAACTTTTGAGGCCCTGTTTAAAAATCTGTACATGGCAGGGGCAGTTCATTGGCTTTACACACAGTGTTTTGTCCTCGTCAGCCTCCACCGTAAACATAGCATCGCGGAATTTTTCCCAGTGACCGGAGGCCTCCCAAAGGGACCGATCCAAGAGTTGCGGCGTTTTGACTTCGACGTAGCCCGCATGTTCGAGTTTCTTGCGAATGAAATTCTCTAACGCACGGTAAAATGTCCAGCCCTTGGGATGCCAAAAAACAGCGCCCACGGCTTCCTCTTGAAGATGGAAAAGTTCAAGCTCCACGCCCAATTTACGATGGTCGCGTTTTTTCGCTTCCTCAATTTGAAAGAGGTATTGATCAAGTTCCGCCTGCGTTGCAAAAGCTGTACCGTATACACGTTGGAGCATTTGATTTTTAGAATCACCACGCCAGTAAGCTCCCGCCAAGCTCAATAGCTTAAAGGCTGTGCCAAGGTGGCCCGTACTTGGCATGTGAGGGCCGCGGCAAAGATCAATGAAATCACCCTGACGATACAAGGAAATCGTTTGATCCGAGGGAAGATCGCTTATAATCTCCGCCTTAAAATGCTCCCCCAACCCCTTGAAAAATGCAATGGCCTCATCACGGTCCCATTCTTCCCTTGTGATTGTCTCATTACGCGCCACAATGTCCCGCATACGCTTTTCAATCTTGGGCAAATCATCCGGTGTGAGGAGCTTTGTCGGAAGGAGGTCATAGTAAAAACCGCTATCGATACTTGGGCCGATGGTGATTTGCGTATCGGGATACAGCTCCTTCACCGCTTCCGCAAAGACGTGGGCGGCGTCATGACGAATCACATCAAGACCTTCCGGTGAATCCTTCATGATTAAATGAATGGCAGCATCTTGATGAATAGGACGTGTTAAGTCATAGAGATCACCATTCACGGTTAGGGCCACGGTTTTTTTTGCGAGAGATTTTGAGATGCTTTCAGCAATGTCAAGGCCGTTTACACCCTTTGCGTACTCGCGGCGCTGTCCGTCCGGAAATTCAATGGAGATCATCATAATAATTCTTTTGCAAATAAATCCTTTTTTTACTTAAATAGCAGGAATGGACAAAAAACACCACGGTTTCAGGATTAAAATGGCAAAACTCTTTTTCTATTACTCTGCGATGAATGCGGGTAAAACCACGACGTTGCTGCAATCCAGCTATAACTACCGCGAGCGTGAAATGGAGACGCTCCTCTATATTCCAGCCATCGATACACGTTTTGGTAGCGGTCGCGTTGTATCGCGTATTGGTCTTGCCAGTGAAGCCATTATTTTTGATCGGGGCTTTGATTTCTTTAAAGAGATCAGCAACCAAACACATATTCTTTCTAAACTTGCGTGCGTCCTCATTGACGAAGCACAATTTTTAACAAAACAACAGGTCAAAGATTTATGCCGCGTTGTGGATCAACTTGATATTCCTGTGTTGTGTTACGGCCTTCGTACGGACTTTTTGGGGGAGACCTTTGAAGGAAGTCATGCGCTTTTAGCACTCGCAGAGAATATTATTGAGATTAAAACAATCTGTCACTGTGGACGCAAAGCGACGATGAACGCTCGTATTGATACCCGCGGTAACCGGGTGGTGGAGGGTGCTCAAATCGAAATTGGGGGTAATGAACGCTACGTTGCCCTTTGCCGCAAACATTTTTGGGATTATGAAGATGAGCCTGCAATTGACGTACGAGCGGCTTAGCCGCCTCACCTTCCTATGCTCACAGGCATGCTGTGACCTTGGAGGAGAACCATCCCACTCATTATTGTTTACCAATAAGAGTCATTCATTCAAAAAAACTTCGCAAGGAAATGGGGTGCTAGATTAACTTTTATTATCCCCCCTGTTTTTGTGAAACCACTCAAGAATACTATAAAAAGGAGAAGGCTGAAAATGGCGGCCAATAAATCATCAATCATCACACCAAAAGAAGCACCAAAGGGCCCTTTATTCTTAAAATAAGCATCCACATCATGAATTGGCCAAGGCTTTGCAATATCAAAATAGCGAAAACCCACAAATAAAAAACCTATGAGCATATAATAGTAGGGATCATTCCAAAATATTTGTTGTTGTGGACAAAATGCAAAAACAAGCATCATAGCATATAGCTCATCAATGACAACATGGGATGGATCTTTGTCGGACGGATCATTTTTTAAAAGAATATATGTGGCTGCCCAACCAACAAAAAAGAGGATGGGAATACTGATCATAAAAACCGTTTTTGGTAACAGATAAAATAAAGGAATCGCCACCAAGCTTCCCCAGGTTCCTGGCATTTTTGGAAGATGCCCCGCGTACCCAACCGTCGCAATAAAATGAGCAATGCGTTTCAACATAGTCATTAGAGCTTTGCCCCTGAAGATGACATCAAAAAACATAATTGAATATGCCATGGGAGTTTTTCTGTGTAAACGACGCCATATGCGTTGTAGGCAGTCATAAAATTCGAGTAAGCATCAATGAAATCACGATATGTTTCTATCCCAAACTTAAAATAATCACCTAATATATCATCTATTTTATTGCCTAAAGCCTGGGCAGCCTCTTGTTTCGCAAGCGCCGCAACACATTCATTACGCATAAAATCAAGATTAGAAATGCGCATCGCGTTAAAATTATCATTGATATGAAACAATTGGAAAAGCACACAATCTAAACGCGCATCAAAATACGTTTTTAAAAATGTGATCATAGGAAAAATTTTCACATTTCCAGGAAACCTCGTTTTAATGGATTCTATCACATGATATATACGGTTTTGACATTCATCCTTTTGACGTAGGATTTTATTTTCCCTTTGAACAAGGACATTCACTTGCTCC
The DNA here is from genome assembly GCA_019745755.1 of Alphaproteobacteria bacterium. Taxonomy (GTDB): domain Bacteria; phylum Pseudomonadota; class Alphaproteobacteria; order Paracaedibacterales; family JAKBAR01; genus JAKBAR01. Next base: position 470 of record JAIESS010000091.1, on the reverse strand, counting down.
TCAACAGCATTCATTTTGGAAACAATTGTATTTTTTCGCTGGTCTGAGGGATCAAACGTAATGCTATAAAGACGGTGAACACTATCGGCATAAGACCGAACAAGCCCTTGTATCATCAAAGGATGTTTTTGGTGACTGGATCGATACCAGTTATAGACAGATTTCATGGGCGGCAACGAAGGGTAATGGTTATGAACAACGGATTGAGCCTCATCCAGATCAGCAGCAACCACCTGCTCTGAAGTGCCTTGTAACAAAAAAATACCTAAAACAACGTAGAGCAGAAAATACATAAGGGATTCCTCGTGATAAATAGTGGTGATTAATTATTTTAAAGCTTTGCACATAAGGGACCAAATAAAAGGTTAAGTGGATTCAAAAAACACTCGTCTTCACGGGATCGGTAATGATGCTTATAAAGGGAGACACAATGAATGTATGTTTCTAAATAAGCGTCATAACTTTCTTTG
>JAIESS010000018.1 GCA_019745755.1 Alphaproteobacteria bacterium | reverse complement strand
GAAGGCCCACGGGGGCATTGATGGTGAAGGATACAAATCTTCAGCCGGAACAGCGTGCAACACTCCGTGAGGATTTGCGGCAGTTGTATCAGGGTGGCGATAACGCTGGGAAAATCATGATTTTAGAAGGGGATTTTGAGTGGAAGGAAATGGGACTTTCTCCCAAGGATCTTGATTTTATTGAGGGAAAAAACGTATCCGCTCGTGAAATTGCCCAGGCCTTTGGCGTGCCGTCTATTCTTGTGGGGATTATGGGGGATGCAACCTATGCCAATTACAAGGAAGCACGTTTGCATTTATGGGAAGATACGGTATTGCCTCTTCTAGAATTTATAACATCAGAACTCAATGCGTGGCTTGTGCCATGGTTTGGGGAGGATTTGACCCTTAGTTATAATACAGATGCCATTCCGGCCTTAGCTGAAAAACGAGAGGCTCATTGGGAAAAGATTGTCAATGCAGATTTCTTGACGATCAATGAAAAACGTCAAGAGGTGGGGTATCCCCCTATTATAGGAGGAGATCGGCTAACTTTAAAATATGAGGAGGGTAAATGAAGGTATGTGGCTATGCTAGTGTCTTTGACGTGGTTGATCATCAAGGGGAGTGTATTCAAAGGGGGGCGTTCAGCGATGCGGTAATTACCTTTAAGCAAAAAAAATTATCTCCGGCCATGCTATTTCATCATCAGGGGAAAGATCCCATTGGTTGGTGGGAAATCATGGAGGAAGATGCTCATGGTCTTTGGGTTATGGGTGAGGTGGATGCGAATCATTCGACCTTTTCAGGGATTGAAAGGCTTATGGCGCGCAGTCATCTTCACGGACTTTCCATTGGGTTTGATATTATACGCTCCCACATGGATAAGGGGGTTCGGATGATTGATAAGCTTGATTTGATGGAAATATCTCTTGTGATGGAGCCTGCTAATCCCTTAGCGGCTGGATTGTCTTTTTAACTGAAATAATCAAATGAGGAGAAGTGTATGCAGCAGATCGATGTATCGGCACAAGATAATTGTGCCTGCGATAATCAATTACGCGATATTCAAGGATCCTATCTCAAGATGGATACTCGGATGAAAGCGCTGGAGATGGCTTATAAGCGGCCAGCGGTGGATGGGGTGCGTATATCTTCGCCCCTTTCACAAAAAAGCCAGTGTGCCTCTATTAAACAGGGGCGTTTGGGCTTTGTCGGCTTTAATCAACATCAACACGGAGGAAAAAATATGCTTCATCAGTTTTTACGCAGTGGTCAAGAATACGGTCAAAAATCACTTACAACAACAGATGCACGGTCTAATACAATTTTAATTCCTGCATCAACCCAAGATTTTGTGGAGAAGGTGATTCCGGATTATTCGCCCCTTCGCAAAATTGCACGGGTAACACATATCACGACAGATAGCTTAGAACTTCTCATGGATAAGGGGCGGCGGCGATGTGGGGTGGGTTGCAGAAACAGGGGCACGAGAAGAGACGGCAGCACCAGAGCTTGCCAAGCTCACCATTGGAACCCACGAGATGTTTGCACGACCACGGGCCAGTCAAAAGCTCCTTGATGATGTGAGTGTGGACTTGGAGCATTGGCTTGTTCAGAAAATCGCATGGCAAATGGGTTTGATGGAAACAGGGGCTTTTGTTAGCGGGGATGGTAAAGGAAAACCACGTGGATTTTTGAGTTATCCAATAGCTGTTATGGGTAAGCCCGAATGGGGCAAGGTTGAGACGCTTCAATCAGGTAGTGAGGGGGGGCTTGAGGATAGTGACGTCCTTGTGGATGTGTTTCATTCCCTTAAACCTGAATACCTTTCAGGGGCCTGCTGGGTCATGGCGAGGTCAACTCTTTCACAGATTCGAAAGCTGAAAGATAAGGACGGACAGTATTTATGGATGCCCCATATGTCTGAAGGGGTAGCAAGTACACTTTTGGGGTATCCCGTTATTATTTGCGATTCTATGCCCGGTCTTATCAAAGACGGTCTGTCTGTTGCCTTTGGAAATTTTAATCATGCATACCAGATAGTGGAGCGCCAGGACATTCAGCTTCTTCGTGATCCATACTCTGCTAAACCTTATGTAGAATTCTATGCAACAAAGCGCGTGGGCGGCGATGTTGTGAACTTTGATGCGCTACGATTGATTCAGCTATCTGAGTAGTATTTTTCACATGATCCCAGACTCTATGGTGTAAAGGCCATAGAATCTGGGATTTTCTTAAAGGGAGGAGCTTATGATTGAGTGTCTTTCGACCTGTGATGGGTATGTGATTACCCTGGAACATTTAAAAAATCATCTACGTCTCACAGAATCCCATGAGGATTATTATTTAGAGACTATTATAAAAGCAGCAACAGTGGCGGTGGAAAATTATCTTCAGCGAACGTTGCTCCAGAAAACACTGCGCTTGACCCACTCTGGTGATCAAGGGGGGCAGATGCATACTATTCATCTTTTGTATCCCCCTCTTTTGAGTATTGTCAGCGTGAATGAGATTCTTTCGAATGAGGAGCGACGGCTAATTAAACGGTATATGTTAACACCCCATGGTTCAAAACCTTATATGAGTGTGTATGGTGGTGTCGTTGAGATTGTGTATAAGGCCGGGTACGGGGAGCATGCGGATTGTATTCCTTTCCCCATTCGTCATGGTGTGACGCTTTTAGCTGCGGAGATGTATGACAAGCGGGTGGACTGTGTTGATGTATTGAGCACGACAGTGCAATTTTTACTGCAACCGTATCGGGTGATGTCATGCGTGTAACCTTGAATGATTTTAAAGAACGCGTGGTTTTCAAAAAGTATATCTCCTCAGAGAAGGACGGGGAGATTAAACGCAAGCTTAAAAAGACAAAGGTGATGTGGGGGGCGATCCAAGCGCTATCCTTGCAAAATGCAGCTCAAGCACTTACGGATACCGTAGATGGTCGTTTGAGGTTATCCCAAGCGTATCTTTTGTATGTGCGAGATGATCCAGGGGATGTTGATAGTGTGAGTCTTTTTGGAAAGAATTATCGACGTTTGTCCGCTCTTCAAAAGGAGGGTATTTTCTGGCGTTGTATTGTTGGCTCTTTTGAGGAGAAAGACATATAGATGGAAAGCAATTTTTTTAATTATCTTTTGAAGCATCTGCGCGATCAACAGATTTCAGCCCACTACAGTATGCCGGTAAAGGCCTCCTATCCCGGTTGCGAGCTTGATCACAAGGAAACGCAGGTGTTCTCCGGAAAGGAAGTGCTCGCCTTTAATGTGATTGTGTATTTCGATGTTCTTAGCCAACAAAGCATCCTTGATTATGTGCAAAAAGTGGAAGG
>JAIESS010000013.1 GCA_019745755.1 Alphaproteobacteria bacterium | reverse complement strand
AAATCTTTGCACACAACTGCATGGCTGCCAAACATGTAGAGATCTGGGAGATCCAATGGCAAGGGGACACACTCTGTCGTCATTTATGAGGTGGTTTCTTCTTCTGTGCGTTCACAGACTTGCCTGAAAATGCGTGCGACATTTTCCTGATTCAATACAGTAAGAGGATTGATTTTTTCTTCCTCCATAGCAAAAATAGAGGACATAAAGCCCATGGTCAGCGCTGTGCATTTTTTCATAAATTTTCTTCTAATTTTCATTATTTATTTTCCGTCTCAAAGAAATAGAAGCATTCTCTAAAGGGCTTCTCTCTTTTCATCTTTCAAGATGCTATAGCCCTTGAATATACTCGATAAAAGCCTTTTGAAGTGCTAGCGTAAACCGTCCTGAGGTGCCTGTGCCAATCTTATGATCATTTATTTGAATGACGGGAAGACCAAAGGCGTTGGAGCTTGTGAGAAAGGCTTCATCGGCCGTATAGGCTTCCTCCAGGGTAAAAGGGCGCTCTTCAATAGTAATGCCCATGTCCTTTCCAAGGGCTTGCATGCGCTGCTTTGTAATGCCGTTTAGAATATGCTGGGACTTTGGATGCGTGCACACAGTTTTTCCAAAAACACACCAAAAATTCGCCGTTGTCGCCTCCGTGACATAACCATTTTTGATGAAAACAGTCTCATAGGCGCCTTGCTGAAGGGCATTGTCCTTCTCTAAAATATTTGCAAGCAGATTCACTGTTTTAATGTCCGGCCGAGCCCAGCGGGTATCTTCCTTTGTGATGACCGTCACACCATTTTTATTAGCCTCTAAGAACGCCAACTGATTCGTGGGCCGTACGGTGATGACAAGGCTCGGTGTCGGATTCTTTGGAAAGGGGTGAATACGGGGTGCCGCACCGCGAGAAACTTGGATATACACCATGCCACTTTGATAGCGATTCAGGCGCACAAGTTCATGAATGTGCTGCTCTAAAATAATAGGTGAACACGGCATGGGCAATCGTATTTCTTTTGCTGAGTCTACGAGTCGATTAAGATGGGGCTCTGTATCAACAAGTTTTCCCTTTACGAGAGCAATGACCTCATAAACACTATCCGCAAATTGAAATCCACGCTCCTCAACATGGACGGCCGCCTCGTGAAACGGTTTAAATCTGCCATTGACATAAGCGATACGGGTCATTCTTTGTCCTCCAAAGGAACATTTTTCTCAGGATTTTCGTCTATTTTTTTGTAACAGCATATCACTTCATCCTTCTTATGGGGATCAATGCTAAGGAGGGTGTTAATGCGCGTCTCATCCTCCTTTGTGGGCATATAGGCAACACGTGTATACCACGCTCCCTCAAAACGGTGAGCATTGCACGTTGTCATGGTGCAGGATCTATATACCAATCGGAGGACTTCTTTTTGAAGAGGAGTTGCATCAATCGTTTGCGTGTCAGCATTATTATCATCAATTCTCTCGTCAATACCCCCTTTTATATGATAATGGGCAAGGGCAATATGGTCGCATAGGCACACTTTCGAAGCAGCAAGATAATCACCTGCTCCAGATAAACCAAAAACAAGGCCGCTATTCTCATGCATAAAGGAATAATGGGCGACAAGAAGATCCCGCAAGTTCTTCATAATAGCATATATATCTGTTGGCGATTGAATTGTTTTTTGAATGGACTCCCAGGAGCGGCTGCCAGCCTCATTATCAAAGCCAATGCTTTTTATCGTATTAAAAATCCTCATCTCCATGGCTGGCTCTAAAGGACATGGTCCTTGGAGCATATCGGTATCAAGATAATCTTGAAAAGGGATAAGCATAAGGCCAAGGTCAGGAATGAGGCCGATGCTATGGGAAAGGCTTGGATCGTGTTCCTCTATCACTAATTGCTCATAATGCCAATCTTGAGGAATAAGCTCAAGCAATGTCTGACGCAGTCTATTCTCTGTCAACGCCACAGCGCTTACAATACATACTAAAATGAGGCTAACAACGATAATGATAGGTTTTGATCGCACAAGACAGAATGGATAATGATTTATCTATATTGTTTATAATAGAGAGTGAGGCTGTGTGCGAGGAAAATAGTAAAAAAACCCGTAGGGAATATCCCTACGGGTTTAATGGTCGTTAGCAAAAATACGCTTAAACGCTATTAAGCAGTATCTTTCTTAGTCAAAGCTTCAAAGCGCTTGGAAAGACCAAGAACGCTGAAGCACCAAGCGATGACGATGACGATGACAACACCACCAAAGATTGGCGCGAGGGCCGCAAGCGTTGCCCCGCCACCAACACCCATCAAAAGGGTTGATTGAATGAATGCACCACCGGATTTACCTGCGCGGCCACCAATAACTTCTACAGCAGCCTGACCCTTTGTCTTGAGTTCTTGATCAAGAGGGATATACGCCATTTGTTTTGTAGAATCGAAGAGTGAGTACTTCGTTGCTTTGGATAGTACGTTTTGAATCATACCAATCATCACAGCAGCCATCACAATCGTTGTTGTCATAAACGGTGTTGCAAGCTCTGTAAATGGATCATAGGTATTACCATAAATAATGAACCCAAAGAAGATAAAGCTTGTCACGAGAAGCATAATCGGTGTAATCACGGCCGCTGTAAACCAGCTAAGGCGACGCAAAATATTGTTACCAACAAGCATCAAAATCACTGTAACAAGACCTGTTGAGAATGAGAACTGACCCATGAAGGCTGCGTAATCATTTTCATTTGGGAATTGCAATTTGATTTGACCTTTCCATACACCTTCAACGAGGTTAATAGAAATACCATATGCAAGTACTATAACAGCAATAAGGCCGAGGTAAGGGGAGCTGACAATATACTTAAAGCTCTCTGTTAGGGACAATTTTGCCTTGCTTTTTTTCTTGCTGCCTTCTTGACCTTCGTCATAATAGCGAGCATCCGTCAAAACGCTGCGGTGCATCCAGTAGTAAATACCAACAGTAATTAATCCTGAAACAACAACCATGCTCATTTGGATTTTGAGGTTAAAAGCCCATTGTACGTCGGAGCTTGCGCCCTCCATACCTTTAGCCATTTGGGAGCAAAAATAAATTAAGGCACCCGAAAGCATCAAACCAAAGTTACCAATCATACCGAAAAGACCGTAAAAGCGCTTTGCTTCATAGACTTTTGTAATTTGGTTCGCAAATTGCCAGAAAAGCATGGAGAGAATAACGGATCCCCAAAGTTCACCAAGAATGTAGAACAAGCTAAAGCTCCAGTTTCCAACGACTGGGATCATCCAGTGAAATGTTGGATAGGCTGCCTGG
>JAIESS010000212.1 GCA_019745755.1 Alphaproteobacteria bacterium | reverse complement strand
GACGAAAACCTTTAGTGAAATTATCTGTGTATGATTTTGCATTACTATGCTGAGGGCCGCCCTCAATAAGGGTAGGGACGAGACGATACTTCTTACAGTAATGCAAAGCATCGTCTAGGGTGTCAAAATGCAGCATAACCTGATGGTGTGTGTCTGCTGTGCCTGCCCACCCCATGACAGGGTCATGAAACTTTGCTTCAGGATTAATGGTCTCAAGAATCCATTTTTTCGTGCTATTTTTTCCGGATTGCATGGCTGTTTTTGACGTAGTATAAAGGCGCACATGGTGCATGGGTAATCTCCAAACCGGATCTGTATACCATAAGATCCATATAATGGTCGGGGCGATAGGATTCGAACCTACGACATCCTGCTCCCAAAGCAGGCGCGCTACCAGACTGCGCTACGCCCCGATGTCTTTGTTTATATATGAACCAGTGTACTTTGCCAAGAGTTAAGTTTAGGTTAATCCTTTAAAAAATAAAAAAGAGTGAAAAATTCAAAGGTGTATGGATTTTAGTCTTGACGAAAAGTGCTGTTATCCTGCATTAATGGCATACGACAGTGTGGATGGGTGGCCGAGCGGTTGAAGGCACCGGTCTTGAAAACCGGCAAGGGTGAGAGCCCTTCGTGGGTTCGAATCCCACCCCATCCGCCAAGTCTTAGAGTCCGAAAACAAGAGGATTATAAAAACTTCGGCAAAAGAACCAAAAGCCAGACAATAACACATAAAGAAACACTGATAAAAACAGCTGCACTAGCAATATCCTTCACAATTTTTGACATTGGATGATCTTCTAAAGATATCCTATCAATTGCCTTTTCGATAGCTGTATTCAAAAGCTCTGTAATTATCACAATACCATACGATAAAATTAAAATACTTTGCTCTACGCTGTTCAACGGTGTGAAAAAAATAATAGATAAAGCAATGATGAGAAGATAAATTTCCAGACGAATCGCCGCCTCTCGCATGTATGCTTCCTTGAGGCCATTCATCGAGTATAAAAATGCTTTAAAAAGTCTCATAATAAACTCAAACAGGACATTTTTTATTTCTCACATTTTGAATAGGGGCTAGAGTGGTTTTGAGATTTTCTCACAATTTCGGAAAAATTAAACGCATAAGTTTATCGTTTTGATAATTGAATCTAAACTCTGATTCTTTAAGATGCAACAAGATAAGGAAAATTGGTAGGGGCCTTGACGTGTTTTTGCACCTAAAAAACCATGGGGAAGAGTTATCAAAATATAAATATTAATGGTCGCTGTGTAGCTTGATAAAGCATTACTCTAGGGGGATAATATCCGTGGAGTGTGCTTTTTTCCCATGCTCCACAACTCCCTGAATGATATGTTTTTGGAGAAGATCTGCTGTAACGCCTGGATTATTTTCTTTTGTCTTAACCTTTTGTATGCCGTTTTCAGGTGTATTATCCATATTACACGTATCTTCATCTGTTTTCTTTTTTGACATCCAACAACGTGCATAGGCTTGTTCTTCTTCTTCCGCTTTTTTATCGTCTTCTTCTTTCTTTTTTTTCTCCTTCTCAAGCTGTTCTTTTTCAATGCTGTCGTGCTTATCTTTTATGCTTTTTTCAAGGTTACCGTAAGCATCAGCACGAAACGTAATCCATTTGTGATCTTCTCCTTCAGGATCTTTTTGATCGGGAATTTCTTTCATACATACTTTCAATTGTTCGCGCAATTGTATATCCAAGGGTGTATCAAAAGAATCCGGTGCCGCCTTGACCATGCACAGGTCCGTCTTACACCGTGCCTCGCATTCTTTTTGCATCATATCCCCACTGTGATGCCAATTACCGTACTTACTCTCGCAGTAAGTCGGGCACAGACTACTTTGACACAACTCCCCCATGCGCGTTTCACAAAGGCCATTAGCTTTGCTTAGTTGTGCTGTTTTTGTTAGCTTTGGCTCATCCTTCTTATCCTCTGATTTTTCTGAAGACTCAGATTGTGTTGATGTAGGTTTTTTTTCTGAGGGCGGTATTTTTTTATCGGATGTTTTTGTGGTTGTCTTCGTTGATTTTTCTTTTTCAGAGGGGGTAATAGTTTCGGCAATAACCTCTTGTATTCCTATAAAGAGAGTAATGGAAATAAAAAAAGAGAACATCTAAACATCTATGACAAAAGGAATCATTATGTTTAGTATGAAGGATGAATATTAATATAAAGATAATTAATGCTTAATTTTTATTAAAACATTATGTATAAGTGAGGCACAATCCTCCCAATTATCGTCTAGGCTTGCATTCTCAGAGCCTTTTTGGCTGTATCTTCTGTGAAAATGCGTAAATCTGTCAGTTTGGATACCATTTTATAGTCCCCATAATCGACAATCATCTCAAAAATAATTCCTTGCTCTGAAAAAATTTGGATTATTTTATAGTCAGGATCACTGGACTTATTAGAAATATTATAAACAGCCATCTCTGCGCGCCATAATTTTTTAGGCGTTACAATGGCTTTATCGCTGACTTCCACAGCTTTTTTCTTTGGGTCTACAGGCATAAGAACAGCCTCAATACGTACGGCATCACGCACATCACTGCTACCATCAAAAACATTAAACCGAAGGACTTTGACTGATTTGGGTGGGAGTTTATGCGCTTTTTCAAGAAGTTCTTTGAGATGTTTTATGGGGAAAATAGCTCCTTCCGGCAAATGTATTGTTATGGTTTCTGGTTGACTATAAACAACAGTTCCAGCGCCACCATCAGAAAGAATGCGTGCTCTCCCATCAATGGTTTCCTCAATATCACCATCACGCATGGCTTGAGCTGTAAAATGGTAGTTCAATCCTTGATGGTCTTCATAGGAGGTTAAAATTGTTGATGTGGTTTCTCTTCCTTCAATGCCTGGGCTATCATTATGACTTGTCTTTGATAAAGGTCCATCAATAGTTAAGCTTGATGTTTGCTTTGTGATCCAATGTTCATCAAACCGTACAATTTCCATGGTCATAGTACCATTTGCGTGGGCAAATTCAGAGTCTGCATCACAGACAAATTCAATGGCATAGGTTGCATGATGGGAAACGGGCTCAGTTTTTGCCCCAGAAGAAGAATCAACCTCAGCCTTTGTCTTCGCTCCAGTCACTGGGTCAGTTTCAGATTTTTCTGCCGATTGTGAGATTTCTTGCGCGGGCAATGCCGATGATGGAGGTGCAGCATTCTCTGCAACAAGAGACGACAAGCTGCTTGCAAAAAGACAGAATAATGAAAGACAAAAAAACACAAG
>JAIESS010000141.1 GCA_019745755.1 Alphaproteobacteria bacterium | reverse complement strand
GGCAACCATGGGATTATTAACGGTTACAGACCTCGTGTACATGTCAATATAAAAGGCACCAAAAACCGCCGTAGCCCCATTAGGAAGATGGTCTGTGAAAAGTTTTGGTTCAATCGACATCAAATGTGATAAAGGCTCTATGCTTGAGTGGGATGCAATGGTTTGAAGAATGGAAAAAGCATTATCATAAAGAAGAAGCGTATCATGTTGTAAGAAGAGTGAAATGGCATGCATTTGGCATTCTTCCACTGCCACGTGGAGGGGTGTTCTCCCGTAATTATCCGTGATTCTAAGCAGTGACTGATTCACGTCACAATCCAAGAAATCCTTAAGCGTACTCATACTTGGCTCGGTTCTAAGAGCATGATGCAGTTGCGTTCTCCCCTCATCGTCTTGCCACATAAGATCTTCAGGATTTTCAGGCAATACAGTAACGTCAACCATGTGATTAGGAGCGATATCATCCTTATGATGAGCTCTCGGCAGATGAGTCTTTTTGAGCGATTCCTCAGAAGCTTTGGGTTTATTTCCAAAACTATTATCTGTTTGAGAAGAAGAAGAAGAAACAGAGACAGTTGTTAATAAAAATAATATTAAAAATCTACACATAGTAATTTTCTCATGAGTTTTATGTGTTTTATAAGGAAGTATTAATGTTTTTACAACACTTTAAGCATTTATTTCATACAAAGATGATCTTATTCCGATAAATCAAGAAGAAACAGATGCATTTCGAGTGGCGGTGGTGTGATAATATCTGACGCCACCAAGGAAATAAATAAGCCTTGCGCCACCCACGCCGCGAGCATGGAAAAATTTTAAGACGCTATCTTGGCACTCGCTCTAAACGAGCAAAAGGTTTTCTCTCTTTTTCCTTCATACTATCTCTGCTAAAGTCCAAGAAACGTCATGGTTTTAATTCTATTCAAAACAGGAATCTCATAATGATTATAGTCGGACAAACATTTCCCAAAGGCATCCATCTAAAAAGTATACGCAGTGGCGTTATTGAGGATTTCTCTACGGATGAGTTATGGAATGGAAAGTATATTCTTTTTGCTGTGCCTGGAGCTTTTACACCGACATGTTCAAACCAGCATTTACCGTCTTATATGAAAGCTGGGGACGTGCTAAACAGCAAAGGCATCAAAGATATAGTGTGTATTGCCGTCAATGATCATTTTGTCATGCAGGCCTGGGCTGAATCCCAACAGGTGGGGGATACGATAACATTGCTCGCAGATGGTAGCGGCATTCTAACAAAGGCCCTTGATATGGAACTTGATGTAACGGCCCATGGCCTTGGTATGCGATCAAAACGCTACAGCATGGTTATCGATAATGGTGTTGTGACGGCGCTTTATGTTGAGGAAAATCCAGGGGAATGCACAGTAAGTCATGCAACGCATTTGGCCTTGTAGGGATTAATTAAGCCATAGGTTGCATTTATGATTTATAGTCTTTTAATCTTATCTTATCTTCTTGGGTCCATTCCCTTTGGCCTTGTATTGACGCGTTATTTCCTCGGCATTGACGTGCGTACCATGGGCTCTGGAAATATCGGCACCACCAATGTTTTGCGTACAGGTAACAAGAAAATAGCCATAGCGACCCTTCTCTTGGATACCCTCAAAGGTACTATAGCCGTAGGGCTGGCGCTTATCCTTAGCAAGGATCCTTTAATTATTTATGGCTGTGCTCTTATGTCTCTCCTTGGCCATATTTTCCCTGTCTGGCTAAGATTTAAGGGCGGAAAAGGTGTTGCAACGGCACTAGGTGTTTTTCTTGCATTGAATCCAATGCTTTTTCTGTGTATCGCAGCGACATGGCTTATATCGGCGAAAGTTTTTAAAATATCATCCCTATCCGCTCTTATTGCCTTTGCCCTTTCTCCCCTTTATGCATATTTTATCACCAATGATGCGTTTCGGTATGAGCCCATGACCTACGACCCTTGGCTCACTCCTTTTTCATGTATAATTGTTGTTTTGCTTCTCACTACACACCGTGTCAATATTGTGCGTCTTCTAAAAGGTGTTGAGGGGAAGATTGGCAAGCGATGAGCACAATTGATGACAAAGATTGAGCGCCTTAAAAGTCTGAATTTATGGGCACTTTTGCTTATTACACTCATTACAGGCGTTGGATTTCTTGTCCTTTATTCAGCGGCCAGTGGGAGTATTTACCCTTGGGCTTTCAAGCAATTCCTTCGTTTTTCTGCAGGCATGCTTATTCTTCTTACTGTTGCTATTGTGGATATTCGTGCATGGTACAATGTCGCTTACCCCTTTTATTTCATAGCACTGATCCTTGTGATTGGTGTTGAACTTTTGGGTTTTGTAGGGATGGGAGCCCAGCGCTGGCTTGATCTTTATATTTTTAATTTACAACCATCAGAACTCATGAAAGTCGCTCTTGTCCTAGCGTTAGCCCGTTATTTTCATGATTGTTCTCCTGAACACATTTTAAAGACGCGCACACTCATTATTCCTCTTTTGCTGATTTTTGTGCCAGCACTTCTTATGATGCGCCAACCTGATCTTGGCACAGCCATGTTGTTGATTTTTGCGGGCGTCACTGTTTTCTTTTTGGCTGGGGTTCAGATGTGGAAATTTCTCTTTGTGGGAGGACTTAGTTGCGCAAGTTTTCCCATTTTGTGGAATTATCTTCACGACTATCAAAAAAAACGCATTCTGGTATTTCTCAATCCAGAGTCCGACCCCACTCATTCAGGATATCATGTCATGCAATCGAAAATAGCCCTTGGATCTGGTGGATTTTGGGGCAAAGGTTTCATGCAAGGGAGTCAGTCCCATTTGAACTTTTTACCCGAAAAACAAACGGATTTTATATTTACTATGTTTTGCGAAGAATTTGGAACCATGGGTGCTATTATTCTTTTTACGCTCTATACGCTTCTGATTATCTATTGCTTTTCCGTAGCGCTTAAAAGCCGAAGCAGCTTTGCTCGTCTCATGGCCTTGGCTCTTACCATGATATTCTTTTTTTATATTGCCATTAATATGGCCATGGTTATGGGCCTTGCACCCGTCGTTGGGATTCCTCTTCCTTTGGTTTCCTACGGCGGCACATCCATGCTCACCGTCCTCTTCAGTTTTGGTCTCATTTTTTCTACACGTCTGTACCATGATGTCAGATTTGGCGGAGTATAAGAGCATCGCATTCATGTTCAATGCTCCCATTTTTATATCGTCACTGTGCGTAAATTTGGCCCCCAGATCTTGGG
>JAIESS010000029.1 GCA_019745755.1 Alphaproteobacteria bacterium | reverse complement strand
AGCGTATGAAACTTTATACTACTTTTGAAGAAACAGTCCTTGCGGAGGAAGAAGAAAAAATTAAAGCCACAGAAAATGATGCAAGTGCAAGAATTGATGCAATCATGAAAGATCCTCGTGTTGTGTCCTTAATGAAAAAAAATCCCAACATGACGTTTGAGGAGTTACCCGAGGATATTTATGGTCATATTCTTGATATATCTGAGTCTCAAGAAGCTTTCATTACAACAATTATGGAAGAGTCTGATAAAAAACTCAGTGATAAAGCAAAGGAGCTTGATGTATATGAGCACATTAATAATGAAGATCTTGGAAGTGCACGTGACGATAAACGCCGCCCATTAAGTGATCTCAAAGCAAAAGTCGATGGGAATGGTATAATTCTCGATGGTTCAGAAGAATCTATCTTAAACCCTCAAGAAGAGCTAGATACGTCTAAAGCTGAGATAAAGGGGGAAGATAATCTTAAAGAAAATACGTCCGAGGTGAAGAATAACGAGAAGGGCAGATCTTTGGTTAAGCCAAGCACAGGGAACAAGTCTGATATAATCAATGTTCCTGAGGGTAAAGAGAAGGGTGTTGTACTGGATAAAACACCACAAGCGCCTGAAAAAAACAGCTTTAATGATGATGAAACGTCATAAGTTGGTTTGTGCGCGCAGGTAGTGGGTCACGCTACGGTAATTTTTGCGTGGTCCCTTGACATCGTAGGTGAGACTAAACCTATCATTAGTAAGTTGCTCAAAGTAACCTGTGTAGCGATCGTTTTTGCAAACATGGGTTGATAATGATGGGTTTTGTGTCGTGGAAAAGGTCATGAATTTTTGCCCTTCTTCATGAGAAAAATGAATGGAAAACATATTTTTTTCATAAAAGGTATAGACGTAATCTTGATAAAATTCCGTAGGGGGTAATAGCGGGTGAGAGCATTGATGAAAAATACCCTTCTCAGAATAATGCAACTGTTCATGTTTATCGGTGAGAGGGGTGAAAACAGCCGTTCCCTCCATACATCCCCCATCGGAAAGAGTCCGTGAAAGATGCCAATGGTTTTGATCTTGGTTCATACCTAAAAAAAAATTGTACATTGTCTGATTCAAAAAGATAATGTGCCTCTTTTTCGCCTTTGAAGACTTAATATTATGACTTTATAAAATCTATTCCCTTAGATTTTATACCTTACCCCAAGTTCAATGACTTTGTGATGGGGAATTTTGTAAAAGTCGCTGGCATTTTGGGAGATGGAGACGAGAAAAATATAGAGTTTTTCCGAAAATCCTTCAAGTGTGCGAGCATTCGTTGCCACGGGCACGCCCTTGCTAAGAAAGACAGAGACACCTTCGCAGTCTGTAATGATTTTTTCTTCCTTTAAATAATGAATGACACGGTTAAGATTAGGAGATTCTTTAAAACCGAATTTAGCCTCCACAGTATAACTGTGGCGATCAATCTTTGTTGTTTCAAAACGTTCTTTAGGCTGTACAACGGGGCTATCCTTGATTGTAAAACATAGAAAAATCGTTTTTTCGTGAAGGAATTTATTATGATGGAGGTGAATGGTGAGAGAATTGGGGACCTTATTGCTCTGGCGGCTAAGAAAAATGGCAATTCCTGGGATGCGCTGCTTGTACTCTTTTTCATGATTTTTTAAAAAGGTCGTAAGAGTGGTATGGGGCGCCACTTTTTGAGCTTCAAGAGCTTTATTCCCCTTCATCCACACATGAACAATATAGTAAATAACCCCTGTCACAAGAATGGCATACCATGCCCCCTCCAGCAGCTTCATCATATTGGTTATGACAAAAAGAGTATCAAGCATAATCAGGGGGAGAAAAATAAGCGATAGCCGCCAAAGGGCCCACTGCCATTCCTTGTACGCAATGAGTGTAATCAAAACACTCGTCAATAGCATGACACCCGAAACACTGAGGCCGTAGGCATGGGCAAGATTATCGGACGATCCAAACATAAGCACGGCCCCTACGGTAAGGACAAAAAGAATCGCATTAATGCTTCCAATATATACTTGCCCAATTTGCTTGGCGGAGGTGTGAATGACCTGCATGCGTGGTAAATAGCCAAGTAACATCGCCTGAGATGTGATGGTAAAAATCCCTGAAATAATGGATTGAGACGCGATAATACTGGCCACTGTTGCAAGGATAACGGATGGATAGAGCGCCCAAGCAGGGACAAGGGCGTAAAAGGGATTGCTCAGTGTGATTGGGTCATGGAGAAGCACAGCCCCTTGCCCAAGGTAATTCAGAATAAGGGCTGGAAAAACAATGGTTCCCCAGGAAAGCTGAATAGAACGCCGCCCAAAATGCCCCATATCGGCATATAGAGCCTCTCCTCCAGTGACAACGAGGACGACACCCCCCAAGGTCATAATGCCTGCAAGACCATGATGAGATAAAAAATAAAGGGCGTAGTAGGGGTTAAACACCTTTAGCATAGACGGCATTTGGATAATATGAATCAGCCCTGTTATGGCTAAGAAAAGAAACCAAATGATCATAATGGGACCGAAAAAATGCCCAATATAACCGCTTCCGTGTTTTTGAATGAGAAAAAGAAGGGTTAAAATGCCAATGGCAAGGGGGACAACGTAGGGGGAGAAACTCTGTGTAATAAGCTCAAGCCCCTCCACAGCGCTGAGGACAGAAATTGCTGGCGTAATAATTCCATCACCAAAAAATAATCCCATACCAATAATACTTAACGCAATGAGGTATGTATTTTTATGAAATAGTTTAAGTTTGTGGCACAGGGTTGTCAGCGCTAAAATACCCCCTTCACCATGGTTATCCACGCGCATGACAAGGAGAGCATACTTTAACCATACCACTAAAAAAAGGGCCCATATAAAAAGACTAATGATGCCGAGAACATTCCCCTCATTCACGGGAAGGTCTGAAATCGTAAAACAGCTTTTAAGCGCATACAAAGGGCTCGTTCCGATATCGCCAAAAACAATACCAAGGGCGCCCACAAAAAGTGTCATTGTTTTTTCTTGTTTAGGGTGGTGGGTTGTCGTCACGGTATATAGATTTTATTATCAATGACTCTATTTGAACTATAACGCCTAAAAGTTAACAAAAGATGACTTTTCATGATATAACCAAAAGGAGCGACTGGGTGTAATTTTATGAAAACTATGCAAGTCTCATTAATAGCAACTCTTAATCTGTATGAGTAATATTTATACATTTTT